>DASSKS010000129.1:0-3664 GCA_035690245.1 Halococcus sp.
CTCGACAAAATCGACGCAATTGAGACGGTCACAAAACAGGAGCGACTGTTCGATATCGTCGAAGAAGCCCGTGAGAACGTCGAGATGGGGCGCGTTATCGTGTTTACCCAGTTCCGAGCAACCCAACGCCACGTATTGGAAGCGTTGGACGAGCAAGGGTACACGACCCACGCATTTCATGGGGGGCACTCAAGCCAAGAAAAGGAGGACATCGTGGCCCAGTTCCGCGAAGAGGGTGGTGTCCTCGTATCCACCGACGCGATGAACGAGGGGCGCAACCTCCAGTTCTGCAATATCATGGTGAACTACGACCTGCCGTGGAATCCGATGAAGGTCGAACAACGAATCGGACGGATTCACCGCATCGGCCAGAAGCGGACGGTCTACGTCTTCAATATGGGATTGAAGGGCACCATCGAGGAGTACGTACTGGAGCGGCTCTATCACAAGATCGACCTCTTCCAGCAGACGGTTGGCGAACTGAGCACGATTCTCACCCGACTTGAGGACTCCGGGCGGAGCTTCGAAGACGAAATCTTCGAGCGGCTTACCAACGCCGACTCCGAGGTCGATCTGGAGAACGACTTCGACTCGATGGCAATCGATCTCCAGAAGCAACAGGACCTCTCACAGAAGGTCGAGGCGTTCAACAGCGGCGTCTTCGAAAGCTTCGATTTGGGGGCAGACGATGACTGACGTGACGCACGCGGTGACACAATCCGCACTGGAAGCATTCACTCGGGAGTATTTGACTGGCCTCGGTGCTGGCATCCGTGAGAACGGAAACCGATGGCAGGTGCGATTACCCACCCACGTGAACGTCGGTTTTAGTGACTGCCGCGAGTTCGAAATCGTTCTGGACGGCGAAGGACGAGAAGAAGAGAACGCTGTTTGTGTGCTCGCCCCGGAAAGCGAATTCACACAACAGTTGCTCGATGAAGCGGCTTCGATGGCTGCTGTTGGCCAACTTTCCCTGACGGACTCGACGACCGATGGCGATTATCAGTATCCTCCGTGGATTGGAGAGAGTGATATGGAAGTCGTGGACGCGACGTTCAGTCCGTACTATGACCGGGCAGCCATCTGTGTGTTCGTACGCATTGACGTCGAGACGGTCAGCGAGTACCAGACCCAATTCTTGGAAGCGGTGACGGTCGACAGCGAGTCGAAGGATCAGCTTCCCGGTGTCACAGAGATACTCATCGACGAGTTTTTCAGCCCAAAATCGGGCTGGCGTGACGACGTAACTGAAGGGAGCGACGTAACGATTGCCCCCGATACGCTCACCGACGCAATCGCTGCCGGACAGAACGCTGCTGTAGAAGGAGTGCAGGAGGAGATCGACGAAATTCGCCAGTCGGCATCTCGCGCTGCTGATGCAGAATGTGAAGAGTACCGTCAGCTTCAGGAACAACGAATTAACGACCACCGAAACGAGATAAATTCGCTTTCGAACCGTCTTCAGAACTCATCTGCGGATGTCGACGGCGCAGACTCGCAGCAACAACGAGTAGAGGCACTTGAGAAGCGCCAGGAAATCAAAGCCGAGAAAGGAGACCTCGAAGCGGAACTAGAGGAACTCCTGCGGGAGAAAGAACAAGGGTACGCGCAGAAACGGCGGGAAATCTATCGCCGACACGCGATAGCGGTGACTACCAAACCCACTGCGTTCACGCTCGTGACGTACGAACGGGGGGAAATCGAATTTAGTGTGGCTGACGGTGCTCGTACCGATGTTGTGCGCGCTCCGTACGCTATCGGTGCTGGAGTAACTAACGAAGTCCACTGTGAGAGCTGTGACTCGCAACTCTCGGCGGAGAATCCAATCAGCATGGCTGCGGGAGGGTTTGGCTGTCAAAATTGTCGGTGACTCTACTGGACTTCTGTCCGACCGGTAGCTGAGTTGCTCGATTCGCACGACCCCGAGGACGTTCTCATCGTCGCTGCATCTCCAGCGAGTATGGCGACCTCCCGTGAGATGCTAGACGACGAGGTTCCCGGAGTGGCGGTCCCACACGGAGACCGAGCGGGGAGCGTTGGAATCGTCACTGCGATTGCGTCGCTCGCGCTTTCGTTCACGCGGGCCAGCAGGCTTGGCGGACCCCGATTAGCGTATCTCGTGATTGGTGTGGTCGTGATTACCATTTTCGCCCGTAGTCGGTGGTTCAATCGATTCATCACTCCCGCAATCGAGTGAGCTATCAATCGCACCACCACACTCGAATTTCGTGATTACACGCACCTCCTAGAGTTCAAGGAGGGCTATCGAGGTCAGGCGGTGACGCTCATTCGTGTTAGTATTGCACGACAAAGCGGACTATCGGCGTCGAGAAACCCATCTATTGCCGAGAAGTGGTTTTTCCCCGGCTGTGCGAGCATCTCCCCGTCGAGTCCGCGTTCGGTCCACGCATCGAGGAAATCGTTCGACTGGCGGCGTAGTTCGGCGGTTTCTTCGTTGCCATAGCTCACGAGCAACGGCGGCGCGCTCTCTGGGATGTGGCGTATCGGACTGGTGCGACGGACCTCTCCCCACGTCAACTGTAACTTCGGCTGGAGATAGGTGTAGGGAAACGGCTCCAAATCGAAGAGACCACTGATTGCACAGCCACCGCTGATGACATCCTCGGATAGTCCGTAGTCATCCTCCCAGTCGGTCGTCAGCACCATCGCCGTCAGGTGGCCGCCCGCCGAATGGCCGGCGACGTAGATGCGAGAACCGTCCCCGCCGAACTCCTCGGCATTTCGATGGAGCCACGCGACGGCTGCGCGGCTTTGGCGGACGATTTCCTCAATCGTCACATCGGGACAGAGGGCGTAGTTCAACACGGCGGTCGTCACACCCGCAGACACCGGCCCGTTCGCAACGAAACTGAACTCCTTGCTGCTCAAACTGTGCCAGTAGCCACCGTGAATAAACAGGAGAATCGGCGCATCCGATTGGGCGGCAGGGAACACATCGAGATGCTCGGCTATCGTTGGACCGAACGGGATATCGAGGGAGCAATCGAGTCGCTCGCGGGTTTCGTTGCTCCGCTCGACGTAGGAATCTGCGTAGCCCTGATAATCCGAAACGGCTTCACTCTGAGTATACTGCTCGTCGAGTTCCGCTTGGGAATATCCCCGATAGTGCATACAGCCTTCCTCGCCGGGAATCGTGGTAAGCTTTCGGTCGGGATCAGGTGTCCTTGTTCTCTCGGTGTCGATGTTCGGATTCGCGCTCGCGTTTCAGATCACTAGGCAGTATATCGCACAGTATCTGTCAGTACTGGGTGCGAGGGCGTTCGTCGACACTCGGTCTGTATTCCGATGGCGTTCCCGTGGTTGCGTCTGAATCAGTGCGCGGAAACGATCGGGCGAAAGTCTATCACACTGGTATGCTAGTTCATGGTATCGCCATGATGGACGTTCAACTCACCTTATCAGGATTGCTGGCCCGTGCTGTGGACCTCTTTCCCGACCGGGAGATAGTCACCAAGCGACCGGATGGAACCCTCCATCGGTATACATATTCAGACGCCTATGAGCGAATCTGCCAACTCGCACACGCGCTCGACGAGCTAGGCGTGGGGACTGGCGAGCGAGTGGCGACGGTAGCGCTCAATCACTACCGCCATTTCGAGTTGTACTTCGCGCCGCCGTGTTCTGCGCGCTCGATTCATATGTG
>DASSKS010000130.1:0-5366 GCA_035690245.1 Halococcus sp.
GTTCACCGATTACGAGGGAAAACGGTGGTTCCATACGGGAGATATCGGCTACTGGGACGAAGACGATTTCTTCTACATCGTGGATAGAGAAAAACACATGATAGTCACTGGCGGCTATAATGTGTATCCCCGTGAAGTCGAGGAGTTGCTGTTCGAGCATCCAGCGGTTGCCGACGCCGCCGTTGTGGGGATTCCCGACGAACGCCGTGGCGAGACGGTGAAGGCATTCGTCGTGCCAACGTCTGATGCGGATGTCACAGAAGACGAAATCAGGGAGTTCTGTCTCGAAAACCTCGCGGAGTACAAACATCCGCGCGAGGTCGAATTCGTCGAGGAGCTTCCACGGACCACAACTGGGAAGGTGCAAAAATTCGAACTCCGTGGACAGGAGGCAGCACAATGAGTGAAGACGCCGTGTTACTCGATATCGAAGATGGCGTTGCAACCCTCACGCTGAATCGGCCATCGATGCGCAACGCGCTCACGAGTGACATTTCCCGAGGGATTATCGACGCGCTTTCCGAACTGGAAGATAGCAATGGGCGGTGCCTCGTCGTTGAGGGCGCGGGTGGGGCCTTCTCTGCCGGCGGTGACATCAACGCGATGTCAGAACGGCTCACGGGCGATGTGCCGTTGGCGGAGGCCGTGCGTCATATCAATCAGGAGACCAGCCGAGCGGTCAAGCGCCTCGCGGAGTTTTCCCTTCCCACAGTAGCGAAAATCGACGGCGTGGCGTTCGGTGCGGGCGCAAATCTCGCTATTGCGTGTGACATTCAGTTGGCGAGCGAGGACTCGCGGATTAGTTTCGGCTTCCGGCAAGTAGGGCTAGCCGTCGATTCGGGGACGTCCTACTTTTTGCCGCGAATCGTCGGCGAGAGCACGGCCAAAGAACTCGTCTTCACCGGTGAACTCCTCGGGGCCGAGCGCGCAGAATCGTTGGGCCTGTTCAATCATGTGTATCCCACAGCTGAGTTCGACGAGCGCGCAGACGAGTTCGTTGAGGAGATCGCCACCGGGCCGACCGTCGCACTCAGCACGTCGAAACGGCTCATCCGGCAGGGATTCGAGAGTTCGCTTGACCAAGCGATGACGAACGAGGCCGCCGCGCAGGCGGCGGTGTTCGAGACCCACGACCACCGCGAGGGCGCGGAGGCGTTCATGGCGGGAGAAGAACCCGACTTCGAGGGCCGATAGGCGATAGCGTTTTTCCCCGTCCACCGCGTACTCGAAGCGTGATTTGTGTCGTCTCGGATACTCACGGTACTGACGGCCACCGCCTCGTCGGACGAACACTCGAAGCCGTCCGCGAGGCCGACGCAGTGATTCATGCCGGCGACTTCACGACTGCGGCTGTACTCGATGCCTTCGAGGCAGAATCTCGGAAACTCCATGCCGTCTGCGGCAACAACGCTACACCGGCGGTGCGCGAACGCCTTCCCAAAGAACGTACCGTCGAGTTCGAAGGGATACGAATCGCGCTCACCCACGGCGACGACCGCGATGAAACCGCGCTTTCGCTGTTCGGTAGACAGGAAGGAGCGAATCTCGTCGTCTTCGGCCACTCACACCGTCCGGAGTTCGTCGATACTGGTGAAATCGCACTCTTGAATCCGGGCAGTCACGCAGAGCCGCGGTGGTATCGACCGGCCCACGCAGAACTCGACGTTCGTGATGGGCATATCGATGGAAAACTCCGCACCCCCAATGGAAACGTCTTCGAGGAGTTTCGCATCCAAGCATAGTGCCCGAAACGGCTTTAGGCCGCCGCGGAATACGCCTTCTATGGCGTTCGGCTTCGACCCGATACTGCTCGCGTTTCTCGCCCTCGTCCTCCTCGTCATCGTCGGCTTCTACCTCATCATCCGCCGCACGGCGCTTGCCTACCGCGAGGGAACCCGCAAGCGGCGATAGCGTTCAGTTCATCGCCCGCGCTACGGCTTCTGTGGCTCGCTTGATATCGTCGCTATTGACATCCCAGTGGGTGCAAAATCGGACCACGTGCCCGCCAAAGACAGACCCCAACACCCCTTCACCCGCCACGCTGTCGAGGAACTCCTCGGCGGGCTGGTCGGTCTCGACGAGCACGATGTTCGTTTCAGGTGATTGAATTTCGAGTCCATCGATACCCGCGAGTCCCTCGGCGAGTGTGCGGGCGTTTTCGTGGTCCTCTCCGAGTCGCTCGACGTTCGAGAGCGCCTGAATGCCGGGTGCAGCGATAATTCCCGCTTGGCGCATTCCGCCGCCAAACAGTTTTCGATTCCGCCGTGCGCGGGCGATGAACTCCTCGCTGCCGGCAAGCATCGATCCCACCGGAGCACCGAGACCCTTCGAGAGACAGAACATTACTGAATCAACCGTTTTGAGGAGTCGCGGGGCGGGCGTATCGAGCGCGACGCTCGCGTTGAACAGGCGCGCGCCGTCGAGGTGCGTTGGGATACCGAGGTCGTGAGCGGTTTCTGCGGCGGCATCGATTTCCTCGGCGGTGATGGCGATACCACCTTTGCTATTATGAGTGTTTTCGAGCGCGAGCAGGCCAGTGCCCGGTCGGTGGGCGTCTTTTTCGACGTAGCCCTCGTGGACATCCTCGGGCGTGATAGTACCTCTCGGGCCGCCGTCGATGGTTCGCGGCTGAAGGCCCGAGTGTTGGGCGAGTCCGCCGAGTTCGTACTTGTAGATGTGGCTCTCGCGTTCACAGAGGAGTTCCTCGCCTCGCTGGGTGTGGGTGCGCGCCGCGACCTGATTGCCCATCGTTCCCGTCGGGACGTAGAGCGCGGCTTCCTTGCCGACGCGCTCTGCGGCGCGGGTTTCGAGGTCGTTGACCGTGGGGTCCTCGCCATACACGTCGTCGCCTACTTCGGCGTCGTGGGCCGCGTCGCGCATCGTGCTGTCGGGGCGCGTGACGGTATCGCTGCGGAGGTCTATCATGGTTCGCATAGCGTTTCGAGTGTTGAAATACCTCCTGTCTTTGGTGGCTCGGAACGAACGCTCAGCCGAGTTGTTCAGTCACGATGGCGTCGGCGCGCTCGATGAAATCGTCCTCGCGGCCCTTCGGAATCGTGGCCCCGGCGGCGACATCGTGGCCGCCACCCTCACCGCCGAGCGCTCGTGCCGCCTCGCCCATCACCGAAGACAGGTCGAGTCCCGCCCGGACCAATTTGTGGGTTCCGCGTGCAGACACCTTGCTCTCCGTATCGCTTTTCGCCGCGAACGCGATGACCGGGCGGTCGCTCCGAATTTCATCTGTGCCCATCGCCATCCCCGCGACGATTCCGACAATAGTTTCGCGGATTCGCTCGCCCGCATCGAACCACTGGACGCGCTCTGCCTGCGTGACGCCTTCGCGTTTCACCCAGTCGAGTCCCGTAGCGAGATTTCGCCGGTGGTTCGTGAGCAGACCTCGTGCTTCATCGAGTGCATCCTCACGGTCGCCGAGACAGACAGCTAGTCCAACATCCGCGCGGTCATAGCGCGCGGTCGCGTTGAGGAGCGTCGAGAACTCGCTTGCATCCCGAAGTTCCGTGCCCGCTGTTTCTTCGGTGAGCGTGTATGTCGTGCCGACGAGATTCTCGATTCGGGCGGCGGGAACCCCGCGCGAAACCGCGCGTTTCAACAGCGCGCTCGCCACTGTTTGTCGTTCGTCGGGCGTGAGGTCGGCCCATCGTCGCCAGCCATCCGTCCCTTCGAGTTCGATATCGAGGTCCGTGAGAAATCCAATAGCACCGCGTTCGCTGCCCGAGATGCCGGGGATGTGAACGTCGTTTGCGTACTCTAAGAGTTTGGGCAGCGGTCGGGTCTGTTTTCCATAGAGTGCGAGGTCAGTCGTTTCACGGAGAACGCCCGCTTCGACGCCTTCTGTGACGATACCCCGATTCGCACCGACGAGTTCGCCGCTCGATGCCTGCATATCGCCGACCGCGCCGACGACCGCGAGCGCCGCCAAATCGCGGTTTTCCTCGCCTCCGAGTGCTCGTGCGAGGACGTATGCGGCTCCTGCACCCGACAGTTCGGCTGCGCCGTCGAGACCGAATAAGAGGGGATTCAGGTGGAAGTCGGTTTCTGCCTCGGTTGGCTGGTGATGGTCACAAATAACGGGGACAAATTCGCCCGCGTACTCCGTAATGGCATCGAGTTGACCGCTGCCGAAATCCGTAAACAACACCGTCTCGAACCCACGTTCTGCGATTTCCGCTATCGCGTCGGCGTCGAGTTGGTTCTCGAAGACGACTTCGAAGGGGATGTCAGCGCGGGAGAGTGCCTGCGCCGCGACGGCAGCGCTCGTCAGCCCATCGGCGTCGATGTGCGAGGCGAGCAGGACGGAATCGGCTTCGCGGAGACGGGAAGCACAGGCAGTGGCGCGTTCTTCGAGTTCGGGGACCGGTCCCATTGCTGGTTGGTACAGCGCTATCAGGTTTAAACTTCCGGGCCGTCCTCGACCGGCCAGAAATCCCTATGTGAGGGCGGTGGCGCGCGGCTGTGCGCCGCTTGTCGGCGCGCAACGCTCGTGCGAGGGATGATTGAGCGTAGCGAACGAATCGGCTGGGGAGGGTGTGGCCTGCGGTTCTCCTTTGAGTCAGGATTTCCTTCAAACGAATCGGCTACTATCACCAAATCCTGCGGTGAAATACACTATTCATTTTAAATTTACAAAGAGTCATTCAGAAAGTCGCCCAACCACAGCCCGTGCAAGCGCTTCGAACGCCGCGGTCTGTGGGACGACATCGACAGCGATTCCCTCGCGTTCTGCGGTCTGGCGGGTCGGTTTGCCGATAGCTCCGACCACAGCGTTGTTCAACCCCGCCGCTGCTGCCTCTCGAATTCCCTGCTCGTCGGCGGCGGCGAGGAAGTTCTCGACGGTGAGTGAGGAGGTAAACAGCACACCTGCGAGGTCGCCTTCCGCTGCGAGTTTTGCCGACTCGCCCGCTTTGGGGGGCCGGACGAGTTCGTACAACACTGTTTCATGAACGTACGCGCCGGCCTGTTCGAAACCGTCGGTGAGCACGGGCGAACCGTGGTCGCTCCGGGCGACTTCACACCGCGCGCCAGCGACTTCGTTTTTCAGTTCGTCAACTAGTCCCGCAGACGAGAACTCCTCTGGAACTCGGTCAATGCGGTAGCCCGCCTCCCGAAACGCCGCTGCGGTAGCGTCGCCGATGGCGCACACTTGTCCACCGGGGTTCCAATCCGCGTCGGCGGCGAGTTCAACTCCTGTTTTGCTCGTTAGAATCGTGTAGTCGGCATCCTCGCGCGGTGTGGTTCCCGTGGGAGAGACCGCGAGCATCGGGTCCGCGACCGGCTCGACACCGAGTTCACGGAGGAACGCGGTCGCCCGTTCGAGACGTTCGTCATCCGGGCGGAAGACAGCTATT
>DASSKS010000131.1:0-2441 GCA_035690245.1 Halococcus sp.
ACGAACTCGTTCGGGTGCTCGACCTCGCGCCCGGACAGGTCCAGTACCACCTCAAACAGCTGCGTTCGGCGGAATCAATCGTTGACGAGCGGCTGTACGGCCGGACGCACTACTACCCACCAGACTGTGATTCGTGGGAACGCGGCGCACTCTCGCTAATACACCGTGAAACAGCCGGAGACATCGTTGCCGTCCTCTACGAACGCGGCACGGCCCGGCCACAAACAGTGGTCGAGGACCTCGACATCGCCCGGAGCACGCTCGAATGGCATCTCGACCACCTCACCGAACAGGATGTCGTTCGTAAAGACCGTGACGAACGCAATCGTGTGACGCTCGCGCTCGTTCACCCTACTGAGACGGCGCGGTTGCTGGAGGAAGTCACTCCATCGACGCCAGCGCGGATGGTCGATAGATTCACGCGGTTGACCGACCGGCTACTGGATGGGTCGAACACCGAGGAGTAGCACTGACACCGACCATCGAGTTTCAGCGACGCCCACACAGCGGTCGGTTGGAGTTGCCCCTACTTGGGCCATCCAATAGCCGTTTTGGCAGGGGGTTGAGTCTGCCCGGACGATGTGAGCCGCCTTCAATCTGAGGTATAGAGCTGACACCAGCCATGGGGGGCGATTTTTCCTTTGACGTTGCTACACTTCCCTGCGCCGGTTCCATCAGATGGTGGCTGGTAAAACTGACAACCGGAACACTGCTGTCCGCCATTGGGATGGTTTTGATAGTTCACCTCGGCTTTCGGTGTTTTGCCGCTGGCGCTGTTGGTATTGCTGGAACAGCCAGCGACGCCGACGACGACCCCGCTTGCGAGCAACTGGAGAAACCGTCGGCGGACGGGTGACTGCGTCGAGTGTGGGTTTCGGATGTGTTGTGATTCGTCTTCGCGTGTGTTCTGTGTTCGTATCATTGCGGTCACTGCATCGTATCGATGCCCGAAGAATGGCCCTTGTGGTACGATAGTCGAACGTTGGAGTCGGTATGGCATCCTCTCTCGTTTCCCCCGGTGGTTCGTGTGAACACGGCTACTTGCTTCGAGCATAACCGTGACTTCTTCGATGGGTCGGGTCCAAGCACAGTTCTCCGTTATTCGATCCTAATCGTCCGCTGGGGCATTTCGAGAAACGCCGTTTCGTACCCTTCGTGGCGGGCGACTTGAGGCGGTGCATCAATTATGAGTTCGAGTTCATCGCCCGAGTCGATACGCTCGACGACGGTTCCATAATGATAGTTCAACTCCGGGTCGAGTGTCGTCGTCAATGGCCCATCGAAAACGGTTTTGTCATTGCGAACGACCCGCGCAGAAAGCGACATCGACGGGAGAATATACCGATTGTAGGGCGTTCGCGGTGAAACCGCGAGATACGTCTTTCCGTCGGCACCGAAGCGCGAGGCGTTCTCGATTGCCGTGACGACGAACTCGCCGTCACCGCTCGTTTTCGTTCCAAGGATTCGTCCCGGCAGTTCACTCTGTTTCGGTGCGAACGCGAGCGGCATTTGCTTCATGGTCATTGGCTCGACTGCCCCTCGCTTACCCGCCTTCTTTTCGAGTATTTCGAACGTGATGTCGTTGCGTTTCTGATTACTGTACTCGAATTCGAACTCGAATGACTGTTTGGTGGTGAACTGCCCGTCGAACGCGCCGGTTCGTCTGGCTGCTGTCGGCGGAACGTCGACAGTGACCGAGTACGTTCCACCGCCCGGCAGTGCGACGTTGTCACCGGCATGAAACCCCATGTTCTGGGTGAGCATCGTCCACGGTCTGACCGTCGTCACCGTCTCGCCGTTCTGTGAGATCGTCACCGCTGGGGTGGTATCCATGAAATAGACCCCCGTCTTTCGGTCCCAGACACTCACCATCAGGTGTATCGAATCTCCGTCTTGAATGGCAACCTTATTTGTCCGGTTTCCAGTGACGGTCCAGAACCGATGCGGATAGCTATACATGAGCGCGCACACGTACCTCGAATCATCCGTGGTTTGTCCGTTTCCCGAGTGATTCGTGTGGCTCGTAGTCGCGTTCATCCCGGTCATGCCGCTCATTCCAACCATATCCATTCCCTCGATGTGTGACGGGTAGTACACGCCAGAGGGTCTGTTTTCGGGAACCGGTGGCAGGCGTTGACCGTACTGAACATTGAAAAGACTCGAACAGCCAGCGAGCGCTCCCGAACCGGCCACCACCGAACCTATCCCAGCACGCAAAAACGCACGTCGGTCCATCGAAATTGCCTTCGAACGACCAGTGTGAGTGCCTTCTGGTCCAGCCCTCGAAACAGGTCAATCAGACGATTGTGACGATGAGCGGCTGTTCAGACGCTACCACGAACATCCCGGCGAACGAATCGACTGACAGAAACCACTATCATCACGATGGATTATTGGTAGTATCACCACGCTGTTCGTACAGCCACGCGCTCACTGTCGTC
>DASSKS010000132.1:0-2640 GCA_035690245.1 Halococcus sp.
CAAACGCGCCCAACAGATACGGGACGAGTCGTTCGGATTGGGCTGTCGTCAGGCCGGGGAACACACCGGCCCCAAAGAGACCGATTCCCCAGAGCACGAGCGCCGCGAACAGGAAAATCGGAGCCTGAATGCGGAAAGTCCTCCGCAGGTTCCCCGCGTCTTTCACGCTGAGATAGAACTGCTGGATGTGGATGTAGGTGGGCAACCCAAAGAGAACCAGCAGGACGAGACCGTACCAGCCCCGCATCGTCGAGGCGCTCGGAATCCGTAGCTTCTCGGGGGCGCTCTGCCAAATCGACTCTATCTGGGCGGTAAACCCGCCGAGCTGCCCAATAAGGACGAGCATCAGACACAGCGCCATGAGCATCAACATTCCCTGTAAGGCAGCCGACAGGGCAGTCCCTCTAAATCCGCCGAGACCGACGTAGATGAGGATGACCAGCCCAAAGAGCACCACCACGACCTGATAGGGAAGCACGCCGCCGGAGGCAACTCGTCCGAGATACCCCATTGCGAAGAACTGTTCGGTGAATTGTACAAATGTACCCCAAATCATGAATAGCAGGGCGAGAAACGCCACTTTGGAGTCGAATCGGTGTTCGATGTAATCGATTGGCGAGGTGTAGTCCCACTCTTTTCCCAAATTTATCAGCGGTGGCGCGATGATGAGCGCACCGATGAGTCCGGCGACCATGAACTGTGGATAGACCAGAAACCACGCGCCCGAGCGGTAGGTCTCCGCGGAGTAGCCGAGAAAGGAGTTCCCGCTGTAGGAGTCGGCGAACACCGAGAGGGCGATGATGACGAATCCCAGTGATTTGCTCGCAGAGAAGAAGTCGTCGGCGTTGGCACCGACGTTCTTCTTCGAGGAGTACCAGCCGATTCCGATCAGCACTGCGAGACAAATAACTGTCAAAACGACGATTTCCCAGCCTAACGAAACGGTCCGTGGTTCAAGACCAGTCTGTAATGCAACGGAAATACCGAAACTCATTGTCGTTCTCGCGCTACCGTCACAACTGGTCTGTCCTGCTCTCTCCGTTTCGCTCGCGCTTCGTTCGCAGTCACCGAACCCATAGTGACTGCGCGCTCCGAGGCGTTGTCAGCGGATTGGTCTGTGTTTTTCATGGCATCGTTACGCACAGCCAGTGGTTAGCGAGCGAACGCATAGCCTCTGTCCCTACAACTGTAGGTCAGTTATGCCTCCTGATTCAGTCATCCAGTAGTTATCGACGTTCGCCCGCGAGTGCGAGTGCTTCCTCCAATCCGAGTGGACCCTCCTCGTCGAGTGCAGAAAGCAGTTCGTGGATGCGCTCGTCGGTGGGTTCGCTGTCAGCGCGCTCTAGGAGGATGCGTGCGCTCTGGCGGCCGGTTGCGCTGCCGAACAGGAGGCGACGCTCTCCGCCGAAGCGCGAGGGAGAAAACGGTTCGAACACACTCGGGTCGTGTAGCATAGCGGCGGTGTGCAGGCCTGATTCGTGGGTACTGACGGCCTCGCCGAGCACCGGCTTGCGCGGTTCGACCGACTCGCCAAGTGCGTCGAGAACGCGCTCACAGACAGGAATTACTCTCCTCGAATCGACGCCGAAATCCTCGTCGTGTTCCGTGACGCCGGCGACGACGACCTCCTCCAAGGAAGTGTTACCGGCGCGTTCGCCGAGCGAGGCGACGCTCACGTCGGCCTTTGCGACGCCGGCCTCGTAGGCGGTGAGCGTGTTCGCAACCCCCACTCCGAGGTCGTCGTGGAAGTGGACGCCAACACGGTCGAAGTCAACCGACTCTTCGAGCGAGGCGAGTGTCTCGCGGACGGTTTTCGGGGTTCGTGCGCCCACCGTGTCCGCGAGATTGATGTATTCGGGGTGGCGAAAGCGCTCGAAGAAGTCGACGAGGTGTTCGATGTCGGTGCGGAAGGCGTCGATGAGCGTGATGTGGGCGGTCACGCCCCGGTCGTCAGCGTGTGTGAGTGCTGTCTCGGCCATGTCGAGTGCTTCCTCGCGGGTCTTTCCGAGCGAGTGTTCGAGGTGGCGGTCTGAGAGTGGGAGAATCACCTCGGCGATGTCTGCCTCGGCGTCGCACACCGCATCGATATCGTCAGGAATGGCGCGCGCGAGACCGATGGTTTCGGCGCTGACTTCCCCGGTGAGTCGGCGCGTCGTTTCGCGGTCTCGATCGCCGGTGATGGGAAATCCCGTCTGCATATACGACACGCCGAGGTCGTCGAGTGCCCGCCCCGCCCCGACTTTTTGTGCGACCGAGTAGTCGCTGCCGGGCATCTGGTCACCCTCGCGGAGGGTCACGTCACAGAGCAACATCAGATGACCTCCTCCTCGCACAGGTATTCGTATTTTTTCCTCCCGAGTCCGAGTTCGGAGAGATATACTTCGTCGTTGTGCTCGCCGTGGCGCGGTCCCGCGTGCTCGACGCTTCCCGGCGTTCTGGAGAACTTCGGGACCGTGTTCGCAGTACGGAGCGTGCCGAGTTCGTCGTCTTCGATTTCTACGATGTCCTCGCGCGCCTCGTACTGGTCGTCTTCGAAGATGTCGCCCATGTCGTAGATGGGACCGACGATGGCGTCGGCCGCCTCCATCTCGGAGATGGCCTGCTCGGTCGAACGGTCGCTGGTCCACTCCTCGATAATCC
>DASSKS010000133.1:0-3994 GCA_035690245.1 Halococcus sp.
ACGAGCGGTATCGCGGCCAATCCCGCCGTTGGCGACGCCTGCGACCAACTCATCGAGGACGGTGGGACGGCCTGCTTCAGTGAGACACCCGAGTTCATCGGTGCCGAGCACATCCTCGCCGACCGTGCAGCGAACGAGGAGGTGCGCGAGCAACTCCTCGCATTTGTCGAGCGGCGCGAGAACCTCGCAAAGATGATGGGCGTCGATATCCGTGGGGCACAGCCCTCCCCGGGCAATAAGGAGGGCGGCCTGACGACCATCGAGGAAAAGAGCCTCGGGGCCATCGTCAAAGGCGGCACCTCGCCGGTTAATGGCATCGTCGGCTACGGTGAGAACCTGCCGGTCGGCGGCGGTCTCGTTCTCATGGATACTCCGGGTTACGATGTCGAGAGTGTCGTCGGCAAGGTCGCTGGCGGCGCACAGGTGGTCGCGTTCACCACCGGCCGCGGTAGCACCACTGGCAACCCAATCGTGCCGGTCATCAAGGTCACTGGCAATCCTAAAACGTGGATGAAGATGTCGAACAACATGGACGTCAACGCCAGCGCAATCGTCAAAGGCGAGTCGCTCACAGCGGTTGGAACGCGGGTCTACGAGAAATTGCTGTCCGTTGCCAATGGTGACCCGACGGAGGCGGAGCGACGCCGGCTCGAAGAGTTTGCCATCAACGAGATCCAACCGAACGAAATCGCTGAACTCGGCACGGAGGTCGTCCAGACGTGAAGGGGGAGGTGCATGACGACACTCTTCTGATGACGGCTGACGACATCGTCGCTACCGCCATCGACGACCTCGAAGCGGGATGTGAACTCGACCTCGGCGACCGAACGCTTGTCCTTTCGGAGGACATCGCGTTCGGTCACAAGTTCGCGCTCGTCGATATCGAAAAGAGCAGGGAAATCATCAAGTATGGCGAGGTTATCGGTCGCGCGAGCGTGCCGATTGCCGCCGGCGACTGGGTTCATGTACATAACTGTGAGAGTACCCGCGGACGCGGCGACCTCGAAGCCGCCGAGGAGGGTGAGGCCCCATGAGCGACGACAGAGACCTCGAAGTAATCTATGAAGTCGGGCAGTTCGAGGGATACGAGCGAGCGAATGGCGACGTGGGTGTGCGTAATCATGTTCTTGTACTCCCGTCGGTCATCTGCTCGCACATGGTCGCCGACCGCATCGCCGATACCGTCACCGAGGCGGTCAGCACACCTCACAGTCATGGCTGTGCCCAGATCGGCAGTGACAACGACCAGACGCGACGAACGTTTCTCGGTCTCGGATCGAATCCGAACGTCGCGGGCACCGTCGTCGTCGGCCTTGGCTGTGAGGTGCTCCAGTCCGATGACATAGCAAGCCAACTCGAAAAGCGCGGTGTCGCCGTGCGCGAACTCTCGATCCAAGATGTCGGTGGAACTGACGAGTGCATCGAAGACGGGATCGACAAGGTCAACGACCTTCAACGGCTTGCTTGTGAGACATCGCGGACGGACGCCGGACTCGGCGACCTGACGGTCGGCATCGTTAGCAGCGACCTCCGAGACTCGACCATCGAGGAGGCGGACCCACTGGTGGGCCGCCTCGCTGAGTCGGTCGTTGCGGCCGGCGGTCGCGTCGTTGTCGCTGGCAGCGAACGGCTGACGGCGAATCCAGAAGCGGCGACGGTTGCCGCCGCGAACAGCGAAGTCGCCGATACCCTCAACGCGCTGTTCGCGCGCCACCGGAACTACCCCGCAAAGGCGAGTCGCATCGCCGCGAAAGCCCGTGAGATGGAGTTCGACGATACCACCC
Source organism: Halococcus sp. (assembly GCA_035690245.1). Lineage (GTDB taxonomy): Archaea > Halobacteriota > Halobacteria > Halobacteriales > Halococcaceae > Halococcus. The sequence goes on from DASSKS010000133.1 coordinate 1,785, forward strand.
GGTTATGGGGCGGTTTGCCAGTCAGCGAGGTCATCGACTACGGCGACCGCATCACTGTTGACTCGGGGCTTGCCGTTCTCGATGCCCCCTCGCGATTCGAGGAGGCAACGACGGGGCTGGTCACTGCTGGTGCGCAACTCGTCATCCACGTCACCGGCGATGGTATTCCTGCCGGACATCCAATCGTCCCTGTCATAAAGGTCTCCGGCAACGCTGATACCGTGGCGGTTCTGTCTACGGATATCGACGTTGATGCGACGAATAGCGACATCACAGCGCTCCGTGACCGGGTACTCGCCGTTGCTGATGGCAAACCGTGCTGTGCCGAGAAACACGGCCTGACGCAGTTCGCCATTACTCGTATCGGCCCCTCTATGTGAAACGACAATCGATTACGTGGTAATCGACCCCCGATTCCAGTAGTCGGTGCCGTGCTGATCGGTGACGACGTAACCGGAGTTGACCGAGACACCGACGCAGGCGACGGTCACGCTGACATTCCGAACTTGCCTTCGGATCGAAAATGGTGGCCAGTTAACCCGAAGCGTTTTGTCGTCGTCGGATGAGCCACACCTGTATGACACACACGAACGAACTGCGTAAACGGCTGGCATCGGGCGAGGCGGTCATCGGGGCGCGCGCCGAAACGTTCTCTCCGCTGTTGGTCGAGGTGTACGGCAAATTGGGCTATGACTTCGTCTGGCTCGACCTCGAACACACGGGACCAAGCCCGTATGACAGCACCGCCTTCGATGCCATCGTGCGCGCCGCCGAGTGCGCTGCTGTCGAACTTCTCGTTCGAATCCCCCACGCCGACCCGCCGCTCGTCCACAAAGTGCTCGACACCGGCATCAAGACGCTCTTGGTGCCCCGAATCGAAACCGCAGCGGAAGTCAAGCGCGCCGTGAGGGCAGCCCGCTTCGAGTTCGACGGCGGTTCCGGTGACCGAGGATTCGGCGGCGGCCGGCCGACCGAATGGGGTGGCGACACCGAGAACTTCACTGACCGCGAAGACCGGGAAGTCCTCGTCGGGGCGATGATCGAGTCACAAGCAGCGGTCGAGAACATCGAAGAAATCCTCTCGGTCCCGCATCTCGGGTTCGTCTTCGTTGGCGCGAACGACCTCTCGATCTCGATGGGGTATCCACGAGAGACCGACCACCCCGAGGTACGCGAGGCCATCGAAACGGTCGAGGTGGCCTGTCGTGATGGCGATGTCCCGCTCGGCGCACCGAAACACGACACCGAGGCTGCGGCCGCCGCCCTCGACGCGGGGTATCGTGTCCTCCGGGTCGGTGACGAGGTGGGGGCCGTTCGAAACGTCCTCGGCGACCGAATCGACACGCTCAGATGAACGACGTTCCCCTGACGGGGTTCGATACCATGCGTTGTGCTATCGTGGAGGGTATCGCGTGAGATTTAACTATCCACCCGGAGAGAAGTAGGTGATGAAACGTATCGACGCAGATGAACTGAAGTCGTTCGTACAGGCACTTGTGGCCGGACTCGGTGCGGATGAGCACGTCGCGGCCGACGTTGCCGAATCACTGGTCGAGGCCGACCTCGTTGGCCACGGGTCACACGGCTCCATCCGAATGGGGACGCTGTACCGCGAGATGGTCGAGAGCAACGAAATCAGACCGAAAGCGACACCCGAAATCGAACAGCGTGGACCGACGGCGGCGACGGTCAACGGTAACTGCCAGTACGGTCAGGTGGTCGGGCGTCGAGCCATCGACACCGGCAGTACACTCACAGCAGAACACGGCGTCGGCGTCGTCGGCATTCGTAACGCAGCGCATCTCGGTCGCATCGGCGAATGGGCCGAGCGGGCGACCGATTTGGGGCTTTGCTTCGCCGCGTTCGTCAACACCGGCGGAACCGCGCCGCTCGTGACCCCACCCGGCGGTGCTGACCGGCTCTTTTCGACCAATCCGCTCGCCTTCGGCGTTCCCTCGTTCGGTGCGCTCCCGCATCCAATCGTGCTCGACATCGCAACGAGTCAGGTCGCCCACGGGAAGGTGACGAAACGCGCAGTCGAAAACCGACCGCTGCCCGAAGGGTGGGTCATCGACGAGGCGGGCGAGCCAGTGACCGATTCCGTCGAGTACGAGAACGGCCACGGCGTGTTGATGCCGCTCGGCGGACTCACAGCGGGATACAAGGGGTTCGGTCTCTCGATGATGGCAGAACTGTTCGCGGGGGTCATC
>DASSKS010000134.1:0-6068 GCA_035690245.1 Halococcus sp.
CTTCAAACAACTGTTCGCGCAGGTGACGAACCCGCCACTCGATTACATCCGTGAGGAACTCGTTACCTCGCTCGAAACCCGGCTTGGCAATCAGCAGAACCTGCTCGCCGAATCGCCGGCACACGCCCGCCAACTCGTCTGTGACTCGCCGATTCTTGCAGACAGTGAGACAGCGGCCATCAAGAATATGGACGGCGACGGCGCGAACGGTATGACAACTACTACTGTTGACATCACCTACGACGCCGATAGCGACCTCGAAACTGCCGTAGAGCGCGTGCGCGAAGAAGCGACCGAAGCCGCAGAGAGCGACGACATCCTCGTTCTTTCCGACCGAGAAGCGAGCGAAAACCGAATCCCGATTCCGAGTCTTCTGGCAACTGGCGCGGTCCATCACCATCTCGTTCGGAATGGGCTTCGCAATCACGTCGGTCTCGTCGTGGAATCGGCAGACCCTCGTGCCGTCCACCACGTTGCCACCCTCGTCGGCTACGGTGCAGGCGCGGTCAACCCATACCTCGCCTACCAGACCATCGCCGACCTCACTGCCGGTGGAGACGGCGCAGAACTCGAAGCAGCTATTTCGGCCTACACCGGGGCACTCGAAGACGGTCTCCTGAAAACGATGGCGAAGATGGGTATTTCGACAGTTCAGAGCTATCAGGGTGCCCAAATCTTCGAGGCCGTCGGACTCGATTCGGATTTTATCGCCGAGTATTTCGAGGGGACGACCGAGAGAACAGAGGGAATCGGCATCACAGAAATCGAAGACGACCTCACCGACCGCCACGCACTTGCCTTCTCAGACGAGCCAGAACTCGAACGCCAAGGCGAGTACGAGAACCGCTCGGGCGGGATTTTCCACGAGTGGAATCCGAAAACCGTGGGTGCGCTCCAGCAGGCCGTCAGGCGGGGCGACTACGAACAGTACGGCGAGTTCGCCGCAATGATGAACGATCAACAAGAGCGTCTCCAGACGCTTCGTGGACTCCTCGAATTCGATAGCTCTCGGGAATCGATTCCAATCGAGGAAGTCGAACCAGTCAACGAAATCGTCAAGCGATTCTCGACGGCGGCGATGAGCCTTGGAAGTCTTTCGCCCGAGATGCACGAGAACAACTCGATTGCGATGAATCGGTTGGGCGCGAAATCCAACACGGGTGAGGGCGGCGAACCTCCTGAGCGCTTCCACACCGAGAGAGAATGCAATGTCAAACAAGTCGCTTCTGGGAGATTCGGTGTTACCTCAGAATACCTCACCTCCGCCGACGAACTCCAAATCAAGATGGCCCAAGGCTCCAAACCCGGCGAGGGCGGCCATCTGCCCGGCAAGAAAGTCAACGAGATGATTGCCCACGTCCGCCACGCAACACCCGGTGTCGGACTGATTTCGCCGCCGCCGCTGCACGACATCTACTCGATTGAAGACCTAAAACAGTTGATTCACGATTTGAAGGCCGCAAATCCCGAGGCCGACATCAACGTCAAACTCGTCTCGGAGGCAGGCATTGGGACTATCGCGGCGGGTGTGGCGAAAGCCAATGCCGATGTCGTCCATATTTCTGGCCATTCTGGGGGCACGGGTGCGAGTCCACGCACCTCCATCAAAAACGCGGGGTTGCCGTGGGAACTCGGGCTTGCCGAGGCGAACCAGATGCTTCGGGAAACCGGACTCCGCTCGCGTATTCGGGTTTCGACCGACGGCGGAATGAAGACCGGGAGAGATGTGGCGGTCGCTGCGCTCTTGGGGGCTGAGGAATACATCTTCGGGACGGCTTCGCTCGTGACTTCGGGCTGTGTGATGGCTCGCCAGTGTCACGAAAACACCTGTCCAGTAGGAGTAGCGACCCAGCGCGAGGAACTCAGAGAGCGCTTCCCCGGCGAACCCGAACACGTCATCAACTATATGACGTTCATCGCAGAAGAACTCCGCGAAATCATGGCCGAACTTGGATTTGCGACTATGGAAGAGATGATTGGCCGGCCCGGATTCCTCACACAACGCGAGGACGTTACCCAAGAGAAAGCCAAAAAAATCGACCTTTCATCTGTTCTCGCAGAACCCGCTGGAAACCAGCGGACGAAAACCAGAGCACAGACCCACGAAATCGACGACCAGTTAGACCACGAGTTGATTGCCGATGCGAAAGCGGCCATCACCGAGGGAAAACCAGTCTCGCTCGGATATGACATCGAGAACGTCAACCGCGCGGTCGGCGCGACGCTTTCCCATCACATCTCGAAAGCTCATGGAGGTGCGGGTCTCGCAGAAGATTCTATTACTATTGGTTTCGATGGGGCAGCGGGCCAAAGCTTCGGGGCCTTCCTCGCGTCGGGAGTGACGATGAACTTGACTGGAACGGCGAACGACTACGTCGGAAAGGGTCTCTCGGGCGGGAAACTCGTCGTCAATACGCCCCCGGAAGCACCCTACGAACCAGAGAAGAACAGTCTTATTGGGAATGTCGCACTCTACGGCGCGACCGATGGCGAGGCATACGTAAATGGAAAGGCCGGCGAGCGCTTTGCCGTTCGGAATTCGGGTGTGAAAGGCGTCGTGGAATCGGTCGGCGACCACGGCTGTGAGTATATGACCGGCGGCGCTATCGCGGTGCTCGGAGAGACGGGGAAGAACTTCGCTGCCGGAATGAGTGGCGGTGTGGCCTACGTACTCGACAGGAATGACGAATTCGAATCGCAGGTCAATCACGGCATGGTGAGTACGACCGATGAATTGGAAGGAAAAGATAAGGAAATGCTTCGCAGACTGGTCGAAAACCACGTCGCCTATACCGATTCTGACCGCGGTGAGTACATTCTCGATAACTGGGAGGAAGAACTGGAGAAGTTCGTGAAGGTGATGCCCGACGCCTACGCCGAGGTTATTGCCGAACGCGAGGATGCTGACGTGCGTACGCAACCACCTGCCGAGGCGATGACTGCCGGCGGCGAACGCCCGGTCGTGGAGGGCGGCGCGGACTGAGAACCGTCTGGATAAATCGGACGATATTAGCGAATCGGCTTCGATACCCGATGTATGGCGGTTCCCTTCGCGGTCATCTCCCTCCTGCTCGTGTTCGTGGCCTCGTTGTTGATCATCCGCATCGGCACCATCGCGCTCGTGATGACCGGCGTGTCAGAGGAGGTGGCGTCGTTTCAGGCTGCCTCTGCGTTTTCGGGCGCGGGATTCACCACCGATGAGACAGAACAGACGATATCGTCGCCACAGCGCCGTAAAATCGTCCATCTCCTCATCGTCTCGGGAGGCATCGGTGTCGTCTCTGCAATCGCCTCGCTCGTGCTCTCGTTTTCGCCCACCGCAGGGACCACGACGCTGAGATTCGTGTATCTCGTCATCGGAGCGGTCGTCATCGTCTCGTTCGCCCGCAGTCGGTGGTTCAATCGGTTGCTCTCACCGTTCCTCAGACAGATACTCACCGAGACGACCACGCTCAACGTCCGCGAGTACGCCCACCTCTTGGAACTGCGCGAGGGCTACCGGGTGAGCGAACTCACCGTCAGTGAAGGGGGCTGGCTTAGCCACGAATCGCTTCGGGACCTACATCTCAGCGCTGAAGGGGTGGTCACACTGGGAATCAATCGCCACGACGGGTCGTATGTCAGTCCGCCCGACCCCGACTCGGTGCTCCATCCCGGCGACGTTCTCGTCGTCTATGGCAAAAAACACCGGGTGACAGAACTCGCAAAGCGCACTGGGGGCGACGAGACTGCCCACGAGGAGGCCATAGAGGAACACGAACAGGACACGGAGGACGGCGAACTTCCATCGTATTCGTAGCGATTCGCTTTCGAAACCGAATTTTAATCGTTCTTCGACGCGGATTTCGCAAGCACAATCGAGTAAAACGAGGAGGGCGAACAGTCACTCATGCCTCTCGAAGAAGCCCTCCAGCATTTCCTGACGAATCCGACGGTCCTCGCAGTGTGGGCCATCGTCATTCTCGCATCGCTTGCCATCCTCGCGTGGGATATCCACGAGAACAACGCGGAGATGGTCCCACTGATGAAGTTCGCGTGGGGGCTTTCAGCGGTCTATTCGGGACCGATTGCGCTCGGGGCCTACTGGTATGCTGGCCGGTCACAGATTTCCCATGATTCGACGTGGCGGGGCGGCTGGCGCTCGGTCACACACTGCTATTCGGGGTGTGGAGCCGGCGAAATCGTCGGTGTCGTGGTCCTCGCGGGTGTGCTCGCAATCACGAGTACAGCCATTACAGCCGTCGTCACGTTTGCGCTCGCCTACGTCTTCGGATTCGCACTCTCGATGGGTCCAGAGATGCAAGAGGGGGTCGGGTTCGACGAAGCACTGAGAGACGCCTTCTACAGCGAGACCGCGAGCATCACCTTCATGGAACTCGCTGCTATCGGGACGGACATCTGGCTCGCTGCGAGCGCACAGTTCACCGAGCTGCTCTTTTGGAGCGGGTTGTTCTTCTCGCTCTCGATTGGCTATCTCGTCGCGTACCCCGTGAACGTCTTTCTGGTCTATCGCGGCGTCAAGGGCGGGATGCAAGACCCGACCGAACGGAGACAGGCGGCGTAGGCGAACAGAACAGTTGGAGGTGAGGTGGGACGGCGGCGCGCGCTTGCGCGCCGTGTATCGGCGCGCAACACCGTGCGAGGGATGAGCGAACGGAGTGAGCGAATCGGCTGGGGAGGTGTGTGGCGCGGTGCGGTCTGCGGAGTGGGCAAGCAGTTGTCCCGCGAACGAGCAACGCGAGTGAGCGGCAGTTTTTAGTCCAGGTTTTTGCGACGAGTGGTCGGTGAGCGAAGCGAACCGACCCGAGGAGTAAAAAAGTGGGAGTCGAAGAGTATAGAAAAGTCGATACCGACGAACGACCATGCTCACCTTTATTGGACTTGGTCTCTACGACGAGCGCTCGATCACCATTGAGGGCCGCGATGCACTCCGTGAAGCCGACCGGGTTTTCGCCGAGTTCTACACCAGCACATTCGTAGGCATCACCGTCGAAGACCTCGAAGCCTACCACAACACCGAAATCGAAATCCGCGACAGAGCAGGCGTCGAGCAACATCCCGAACCGATTCTCGATACAGCCACCGAAACCGATGTCGCCTTCCTCGTCGCGGGTGACCCGATGGTTTCGACCACCCACACAGACCTCAGACTCCGTGCGCACGAACGAGGCATCGACACCCGAATCGTCCACGGCACGACCGCACAGGCCGCTGCGAGTTCGCTCACAGGCCTTCAGAACTATCGCTTCGGGAAGGCAACAACGATTCCCTTCGCCTACAACGACAGCGACGTACCGGAAAGCGTCCTCGACACAATAAGAGAAAACCGCGAGCGCGGGCTGCATACACTCTGTTATCTCGACATCAAGGCCGCAGAGGACAGATACATGACCGCGAGCACCGCCGCTCGCCGACTCGCACCTGAACTCGGCGAACTACTCGCGGTCGTCGTCGCCCGCGCCGGAAGTCCCGACCCGCTCGTGGTCGCCGACAGGCTCTCTGCGCTCACAGAACAGGAGTTCGGCGGGCCGCTGCACCTGTTGGTGGTTCCGGGCGACCTCCATCACCTTGAACGGGAGGCGCTATCGGAGTTGGCACCACCACTTTTTTAGAGGGAGTCCTCCTTCGCGCTTCGCGCTCAGTCGAACCCCCTCCAAAAACCTGGACTAAAAAGGCCGCTCACTCGCGCTCCGCGCTCGCTCGCGGTACAACCCACTAGCACTTTCCGCAACAGCACCGCGACCGCCGAAGCCCTTGGTTCGCTTCGCTCGCCTCGCCCTTCATCCGCCAGGACCGCCCCGCTACCGCACCGCCGCCTAATCGTCACTGGAACCGCCACCGTCCGCGCGCACCCCAACACCGAGCGCGCTCTGGAGGTCGTATTCCGTACCTGTAATCATATACAGCACGTCCTCGACCACGACCATCACCTCGGGAAGTTCGTGGACGACGACCCACATGATACAGACCAGCGCAACCACCGAGAGGCTCTGGGCGATGATTCGGTCGGCGATGAAATACGACACCTTGTAGGGGTCTTCGGCACCGAACAGCGTCATCACGAAATC
>DASSKS010000135.1:0-13354 GCA_035690245.1 Halococcus sp.
GAGACGATTTGGTTCTCCAACTTCGATGACCAGCGTCTCTATCGACAACAACCAGACGAAGCCCCCGAACCGATCACACCCGAACCTGCGGTTGAGCGCGGAGACCGGTACGCGGACATGGCTACGACGCCCGACGGCGAGCGCCTCTACTGTGTCCGCGAGCGGCACACCGAATCCGGCGATGAACCCGTGAATACGCTCGTCACACTTCCTGCTGATGGGTCCGGTGACCCGACTGTCGTCGCTGATGGTCACGACTTCTATTCGTTTCCGCGGGTGAGTCCTGACGGGACACGCCTCGCATGGACGACGTGGGACCATCCGGCGATGCCATGGGATACAACGACGCTCCACGTCGCCACCATCGAGGACAATGGTTTGCTTACCGACACTCAACAAGTCCTCGGTGGCGACGAGGAATCCGTCTTTCAGCCCGCATGGAGTCCGGCTGGCGAACTACACGCCATCTCCGACCGCACCGGCTGGTGGAACCTGTATCCCATCGAGGAATTCGATGAGGAGCCGGTGGCGCTCTATCCGGCCGAGATGGAGTTCGGCGTTCCACAGTGGGCGTTCGGGCTGTCCACATACACCTTCCTCGATGATGGTCGTATCGTCGTTCGGTTCGGCAAGCAGAGCACCTACCAGTTGGGACTGCTGGATCGAGATGCCGATCTCGAACCTGTAGACCTCTCAGACGGTCGTTTTCCGCTGACGCACATCGAGTCGGATGGTGAGTATGTGCTGTTCGTGGCTGCGAGTCCGACACAGCCGGTGAGCATCGTCCGGTGGCGGCCCAGCGAGGATGCAGCCGTTCTCGACCACTCGCTCGATATCGATATCGACGCGGCATACATCGCAGAACCCGAGCATCTCACGTTCCCAACTAGTAATGGCGAGGAAGCTCACGCGCTCTACTATCCGCCACAAAACCCCGACGTGGAGGAGCCGGCAGACGAGCACCCACCGCTGGTCGTGGTGAGCCACGGCGGTCCGACGAGCGAGACTCTCCCGATACTCTCACTTAGCGGGGCACCCTCGATTCCGCTGTTGACCTCGCGCGGGATAGCGGTCGTTGATGTCAACTACCGAGGAAGCACGGGCTACGGCCGCGCCTACCGCGAGCGGCTCAAGGGTGAGTGGGGGGTCAGAGATACTATCGACTGCGTGAATGCGGCCCGCTACCTCGTCAAAAAGGGACGGGTCGATGGCGACCGGCTGGCAATCGAGGGTGGCAGCGCCGAGGGCTATGCGACTCTGTGCGCGGTCACCTACCACGATACATTCGATGCAGGGGTGAGTTATTTCGGCGTGGCCGATGTCGAAGCACTGGCCCGCGAGACGCACAAATTCGAATCACGATATCTGGATAGCCTTCTCGGTCCGTTACCGGATGCAAAAGCAATCTACCACGAACGGTCGCCAGTCCATCACGCAGAGCGGATTCAGTGTCCAATGCTCCTCCTCCAAGGGGCTGAGGACGCGGTCGTCCCGCCTGCACAGGCGAAGCAGATGTTCGCTGTACTCGACGAGAATGCCATCCCACGTGCATATATCGAATTCGAAGGTGAACAGCACGGCTTCCGGCGGACGGAGACCAGACGCCACGCCGCGGAGGCGGAACTGTCTTTCTACGGAGAAGTGTTCGACTTTACGCCTGCGGATGACGTGGAATCAATGGACCTCACCTCATCTACGTAAATCCGCGGATCTACGGCACGTCAGGTTCCTCGGAGGCATCTCGAATCGCGCGCGTTCCTCGTGCGTGCTGATCAAGACCGTCTTGGTGTGTGGGGTATGGGGTGTGTCGCGGTCCGGTTGGGTCCATTCTCCCGACTCGACGAAGACTGACGCCATGGTACCGTCGGTAGAAGCTTGAAGCTTGATTCGAACTCGGGGACAGTATCTCTGGTTTTCTCTTAGAGTTGGCGGTGGATTGATGAAACCACTAACCGAAGCTCCCGACGAGAACAAGCCATGACCGCGGAGACTGAAAAGCGCCTCAAATGCGGCGACCGGGAACACCCAGATGGTGAGACTATGATCCCATACTCGCTGAAAGGACCGGACAACGACCGTGAAATCTGCGAAAACCCCGCGACGTTCCGAGTTGGTGACGCCAAGCGCGTTATCGTTGAGCGCGAGACCATCGACCTCAACACCTTAGAACCGACGACACTCCGCGAAGAGAAAACACAAGGGACTGTACTCACCTGCGCTGTCCACGCTGAACGGGCGAAAGAACAGTGGCGATCCCGTGAACAGGTTGATCCGTCTGATTATCCGACTATCGAGAAGCTGAACCAAGGTCAATGACAGAAAGTGACCCTTCCGACCAACGCGCGAAGTACGAGCGTGTGCTGGCGACGTTCGGACGGGGCGAAGCCGTCCGGGTCGATGCTCCTGCTGGTGGCAGTGCAGTGTATCTCGCTACGTATTCCGGGCTAACTCATGTATGGTTTGCCGACGACGCGCCGCGGCCGGATAGGGATGAAGGACCGCGTGCGACTCATTTCGCCTATCGAGCGTCGCTTGCTGCTGAGGCTGGTGATGACCTCGAAATGAGTGGATTCGGTCCATGGATTCGCGCACTGTTGCTGCTGGTTCCGATTGACGATATCGAGAGCGTTTCGCTGCTCGACTCGCCGTTCATCGACCCTGACGCCAACACTGAAAGCGGTATCGGGTTCCGCGACCCTGATCCGGTGCATATCTACGAGGTGAGCGACAGTAACGTTGATACCGACACTGAACTGACCGGACTGTGAATGCTCATTCGACCGGAGAGCGCGTCGGACCACGCAAGCGGGTTCATCGGCGTTGCTGGTAGGCTCTGTCTCCGGGATAGCGTCCGGGAAACACACTTCAATACCCTGCCGACGAAATTGACAGTTTCGATGATCCGCCGTGAATGTCTCGATGCGGTCGCGGGATGGCGATGGTCATGATTACAGTAGCGATGGCTCAGAGAGCCGGGGCCAGTCGAATGAAATTGTTAGTGATTAGAGAACTGATGCGAACACTTACAGCCGTGTACTACATATGTAATACCACGATGGCAAACTCACCCCAAAGCATTCGCATCCCGCCGGAACTCGATGCGGAGGTCGCACGGTTCGTTGAGGAAACCGGCGTCCACATGAGCAAAAGCGAGTTCATCCGCGAAGCCGTGCGTACCCACCTTCGAGAGTTAAGCACTGATGCTGGAATCATGACCCTCCGACTCGAACAGGCGCTAGAGCGGGCGGACCAAGCCCGCGATGTCGATAGTAGCGAGATTCACGAAACGCTTGATGCGATTGCAGCCGAGGTCGATTCCGACGCGGTTGACGCGGCGATCCAAGAGGCAGAAGAGGATGTTGCGACAGCGGTGTTCGAGTCGGAGTCAGACGTTGAATGAAGATTCTCGACAGCAACCTGTGGGTCAAAGGCACGCTCAAGACAAATCAGAACGCTGTCGATCTCCTTGCTGACCTCGAAGAGGGAACCATAACGTCGGTACTGACTGAGTACATCCTCGCGGAAACGCTCGCTGCGTTCGACCGCACGCTCACAGGTCGGACACACGACCAAGTTCTCACGGCTTTTCTGGGGCGTCTACATACTATGGAGGGGCTCACTGAACTTCCAGAATGGCGCACCCAGCGGTCCAGCCGACAGAATACCATCTTAGAGTATCAGCGCAATCGCACCGCGATCACGATGCTCGCGCAGATTCTCAATATTCAAGTGAAGGATGTCCCAATTCTCGTTACTGGGTTTGAACACCGTGACCAGTGCCCGACCATCCTCACAAACGACAAATCCTTTGCTGAGTTCGATCCACCCGCACACGGGTTATTGGACCTTTCGATTCAGCACGTCGAGTAGCACCAAACGTCTGTCCTGAGCGGCACGAGATAACGTTGTGAGTGCCGTGCTAATACGTTCATCTCCATCCTCTTCCACCTACGAAAGCCCGCGCAGCGCGCTGTGCGGGCGAGCAGGACCGTGGAGGTGGGCGGGCGCTTCGTGGGTACGCGGTCGGGCTTTGGCCGGCCCTCCGGGCCGGGATTCTTCGGCGGTGCGGTCGCTGTTCTCGAATCGCGCGCGCATTTCCCGCGGGCTGGATCTCATCCAATAATAATATTATTCAGCGTCTCATATGCTTAGGTATGGCCGACGAATCAGAATCCTTCGAAGAAATCATGAGAGAGCATCACTCCAGAGAAATGCAACTCATCGATAATGTGGGGCCAAAAGGAGTGAAGCGAATGTTAGATTTGGTCGGTGATTTTTCGGAGGAGTTTCACGACGAATGGAGCCGCATTAGAAAACGACACCACAATCCGAGCCAGAAGGGCGATGCGTTTGAGAACACACTAAAAGAATATCTCGAAATATATTTTTCCTCAGTATTTGAGTTCAGAACTGGTCCCGCGCTGATAGATTCACAGCTGCGCTGTTTTAGTGAACTCGATGGCGGCGCAAATGAATTTGATGTCGTAGCATCGTTCAATACAGCAGTCCCAAATGTAGTTTTCGAGGAAGCGGGCATGGAGTGGGTCCTATATGCAGGTGTTTCATTTCTATGTGAGGTCAAATCTAGCCTGAACAAATCTGCGTTGGAGCATGACCTGAAAAAATTACAAACACTTGCTGATTTGCGCAGCGACCCCAGTGACCGTTTTGGCGTATCTGCGAGAGGAAAAGCAAGCGTGAACCATCAGTTGCATTGTCTAGTGTATGATGAGACTGAAATTAACAAACGAACACGAGATGAACTGCTGGACGAATACCCAGACGCTTGGGATCTGCTCCTGATTGTCGACGAGGATACGCTGTTGATAAATTCAACGCTACCACTTTCCCACCATCTCTTTGGGAATGATAATGACAATCAGACGTTTACTTGGTGTCATATCGAAAATGGATTACTTTGGTTTGTCTTGTCCCTCACAATCTCTATTCCACGGCCTGTATCCGTCAGTACAGCAGAACCCATTATGGAAATGGCGACGTTCATGGGTACATCAACTGGTGGTGGACGCTTCAAGCAGGACCCAGAATGAGTCGTGGGACAGTATTCCCCTAAATACTTATCAGACATTGTAAAGTTGAAAGCCTCCTCAATAGACGAACACCTGCCGAGGAGGCCCTCAGCTGGACAGTGCGCCTGCGTCGTTACTATTATTGATGGTAGGATGTGACTCAAGAGAAAACGGTGAGTGCAAAAGAGGCAAAGTTCCACGTTCATCATCACAGGGATGCAGCCCGAAAACAGTACCCTCGCCACCACGATATCAAGGAATTAGGTTGTAACCGGCTTGCAGTCCGACCATAGTCAACTTCGCCGCCACTTGAGTACCGATGCCCGCACCATACTGTTTCGCTCGGCTCACGAGATCACGTAGTCGGGATTCGTCCGTATCGTCGTTTTCAACTTCGTCATGGAATTCCTGGATGAGGTCTTTCAAATCCTCACTGTCCTCGGTGCTCAGCATCGCTTGATCGACTTGATCGATTAGTTGGGTGTACTCTACAGACTGAGAAACATCTGTCTCTTGCGACACCTCGGTATTCTGTTCGATGACGATGGGACGCATCTCAGTGACCCCATCAACTTGTTCAAAGTCTCCGACATCGAGTTCGAATAAATCTGCGATTTGTTCTGTTTGTAATTTGATTCTTCGGAGATCTTCGTTCGCCAACTCAACCGATCCCCTACGTCGAAGTGAGGCTCTTGTCCCCCCCACAGATTCGATTCGGTCAAGACGTTCGTTATCTGGATACTCGGCTTGGAAATCTTCAAGAACTTGGTTAAATCGTTCGGCGATGGTTTTTGAGGAGGTTGGCTCTTTCACCTCCAGCGTTTCAGCGGCTTGATCATGAACGCGCTTCAGTGAGCGGACGAGGTACGAATTGACCATATCCCGGTATAGGCACCATTTGTAATAAATCACCGTCTGTATCTGTGAGTTGCACGACTGTGCGGCGCTGTGATGTCGTCAATAGAAGCCCGCTTCGAACCCATGGAAAGGTATTCTCGTACAACTGCACGGGGTTTCACAACGCGAGCGCGCCAATCTCAAAACTGCACATCAGAACGCACCGACACCCGCTTTCGATAGGCAAAAATCATTCATCCAACGCCGAAACCATCAATCGATGTGCGAATTTTCCCCTGTGCCACGAGTGGGTATATAAATAAACACGTTTGACCCACCTGACGAATACGCTTTTGACGACCGATGTGCAAAAACAACCATGCGAATCGAGACGACTGGCGACTACGTATGGCGGCCCGATCTCTACGACGATGCCGGCGACCTACTCGGTGAGAGCGCACGCTCGAAAGCGATTGATGGCGCGTGCGAGTTCACCTGCCAGATGCTGCCCGCGCTGGAGCGGGCCGTCGAGCACCCCGACATGACCGAGGACCTCGCCGACGTGCTGACGACCGACGCTGTGGCGGTCGAGTACGAGGTTTCGACCCGTGTGAACATGCGCGACTGACCATGCTCGATGACGAGCAGTCGGACTCGAATGCGGATTCGGACAGCCACCTGCTTCGGTGCGTCGAGTGCTGCCAGTTCACGCCCGCACGGGAGACCGACGACGGTGAGTTGATACCGACTGCCACTGCGGCTCGTGGGTGTCCGAACTGCGGCGGCGAGGAGTTCGAACAGGTCATGTTCGACCCCGACGACTCTAACCGCAACGGCGACTGACGGACCGCGACAGCGAGCGCGTCGGCGGTGCTGGCGAGGCACTGTACTCGGGTAGCATCCGAGGGAAAGCAAACAGACCCGCCGACGAAATCATCGTTCCGACGCGCTCGCCGCGACAGTCCTCTGCTCGACTCTTCGCCGTGCTATTGGTTTTACCTATGAGTGCGACGGAAACGCGGCTTCTTCGGTGTTTCGAGCGTGTTCTTCAATTGCTTCCTCATGTGCAGTCTCGTCATCATCAGAGCGCATTGAGAGTTCCGTTAGCCGGTGTTTTTGGCCGTACACGGTAAGTACGTCGCCGGGAGAGAGGAGCGCATCCGGGTCGGGGGGACTGACATACGACCCATCCTGCCGGGTGATTCCGAGGACGAGCATCCCTTCATCAGCCGGACGCAGGTCACGGAGCGATTTGTGGCTCAGCCAGCCATCCTCGCTGACAGTGAGTTCTGAGACCCGATAGCCCTCGCGCAGGTCCAACAGATGGGCATAGTCGTTGACGTTGAGTGTGGTTGTCTCGGAGAGTAATCGTCCAAGTGCGGGCGAGAGCAATCGGTTGAACCACTGGCTCCGAAGGAACACCACGATGACGACCGCCCCGACAACGAGATACGAAAATCGGGGCAATGCGGCTCCATTCGAGCGCGAGAACGAGAGGACGAGCGAGGCGATTGCAGTCACGATACCGATACTCCCGTATCGAATGAGGAGTTGGACGATGCGACGCCGTTGGGGAGACGAAACTATCCGTTCAGCTTCGTCAGTGGTGAACCCCGCGCCGGAAAACGCAGAGGCAGCCTGAAACGACGCCACCTCCTCGGACATCCCGGTCATGACCAGCGCGATAGTGCCGGCGCGAATAATCAACAACGATACCACGAACACGAGCAGCAGGGTGATGACCGCGAACGGTACCGCCATATGCCACGTATCAGGGAGGATGCTTAGTATCGGTCGATTTGTATGCTCTATCTGGATACCGAGTGCGCAATCCGCCAACGAAACTCATCGTTCCGACGCACTCACCGCGAAAGCCTCCCGCTTCACTCGTTGAAACACCTCCTCTCTGTCGTGTAGCGATTCAACAGAACACGTGCTCAACCTGCTGGGATTCGAACCGTTCGTCCATGGCAAGCAGATTGATATAGAAGTTCGATACATTCAACGCCAATCGGTATCACCGCTCGGATTCGACTTTGAGGGAGCTGAGCTATCGTCCACGCCAAGGTCGCCCATTACTTCGAGGAGATCCGGCGACATCTCGATACCCTCGCGGTCGAATCGCTCTTTGACCGCCTGAAAGTACGCAGACCGAACGGAGAGGTATTTCTGCCAACTCGGATTCTCAATCCAGAACAACGAGATGAAGTCGATACCCGCCGCAGTAACCGTCTCAACCAACGCTGTGGGTTCGGGCTTCGTGAGAACGGTCGGGTTCGCCTCGGCTTCCTCAATGAGGATATCTCGGATGGTGTCGATATCACCGCCGTATTCGACCCCGAATTCACATTTGATGCGGAGTGGGTCCCTGATATCGTGGTTGGTCACAGTCGCGTTGGCGAGGGTGGTGTTCGGAACCGTGATGAGTTCGTTCGTGATGGTTCGCACCCGCGTCCGGCGGAAGCTGATGTCCTCGATGATTCCCTCACCGGTATTCGTGTTCTCATCGATCCACTCAATCCAGTCGCCGATGTTGTATTTCGGGTCGGTGATGATGAACAAGCCGCTCACGAGGTTCCCGAGAACGTCACGGGAGGCGAACCCAACGGCAAGCGTCAGCGCCGCCGCGAATCCACCAGTCACCGCCAACAATCCCTGTAACCGGGCGAAGAACAGACCGCCGAAGAACGCGAGGAAGTAGACACCGACGTGAACTGTTCTGAGCAGCGGTTGACGGACTGTCGGTGTAATACGATTGTTCTGACGAAGCAGGCGCTCACTGAGTGGAACTACACTTACCCGACCGAGGAGATAGATGACCACGAACGCGACGACGAATCTGACGAGTTTGAAAACAAACGAAAACCGGGCGAAGAAATCGGTCAACCCGTCGAAGACACCCCCTTGAAGCGGAACAATGGCGACCATATCGAAAAGCATCCATACCATAGCCATTAGATACGAAGGAACGTGGGTTTATTATTTTGCTTTCATATTCACTTTTGTTGCGCTGGTACAGTATGTAGTCTGGCTATCCGATTCCGAGCCAAACGACCGACCAGACGGTTGTATAGTTAATTGAACAGAGTTGTCTACTGGCTCTAGAGCGTGCCGTCGAGCACCCGGATATGACGCCCGAACTCGCCAAGGTGCTGAGTACGGAACAAGTCGAAATCGAGTACCGCGTCGACGCGGTGTGAACGTGCGCGAGTCGTGATTCTATCCCCTACAGTCAAGTCGGTGGACAACTGTCATCTACTCGTTACAGACGAACGCCCCACATGCGGTCGAAGCTACGTTTCGGCGATTATCCCCGCTGGAAAAACTGTTTCAGATGAACTCGATTCGAGACCGGAACCACCGACTGCCTGAGCGACGACGACGTTTGGAACGCGGGTTTCGAGCGGTGTCATACGTTCTCTCCTGCATCGTGGTTGATGTGATCCGGCTCACCCGCGTTCCCAAGTTCATCTCGAACGATGCGGCGTATCTCTGCTTCGGACGGGCTGGTGTCCTTTCGCGCTGCCGCAAGATCCTCGCTCATCGAGGACAACTGTTCTTGGAGGATTTCGATTTTCTCGTGAGCAGAAAGTTCGTTGGTATCGAAGTGCTCAGGCGAGAGTGCTGGCGTATCCACGTCGATGTCCCGCGAGACGGCTATTGGCGTGAGCAGCCGGCTGCGCGTTGCCTGCTCGACGCTCTCGACGTTCTTAGCGAGATGGGTCGCAAGGTGGTCTTGAGCGTAGTCCGGGCCATGAATCAGCGCAATCGTCTGTGGGCTGACCGTGCGGGCGAAATTGAGTAGGCCGGACTGCGCCGCGTGGCCGCTCAACCCATCGGCTGTCGTTACCCAGTCTGCGGGGATCGTCGCGCGAGTGACGGGCTTGTTCTGACCGTCCTCTTCGATGGTTGTCCGTACAATATTCGGCACTGAGGGCCAGTCAGTTCCGAACGGTTCGGCGTCCACTGTGTAGGTGAGTTCGTCCTTTTCGGCTTTGAGTTGGTCTTGAAGCGCACGCCCGGTGGTGTTCTGTGCTTGGTATCCAGTGAGAAAGACGTTCGCCGAGCCAAAGCGGGCGGCGAACTCGGTGAGATATCGTGGCGAGTTCCCGCCCGTGAGCATCCCTGATGGTGCGATAATGATGGGGACTTTGCCACCGGAGCGTCCTGCGTCGTCGAGGATTGCCCGGCGATGGCTGTCGGTCTCTGGAAACGCGGTGTCGTCGGGCAAGAATGGCTTTGTCATGCCGTTTTTGATGCGGTTGACGATTGACTCGTCCATGTAGGTCCCATTCCGTGCGAATTCGTGGTAGATGTCGGTCGCCTCCTGAGCCATCCCGTCAACGACGAGTTGTACCCGGTCTCGAATATCTGATGAAAGAGCGGGAAGTCGGTCAGCGAACATGAGCATAAGCAACTGTGCGCGCCCGACTGCGAACGTTGGGATGAGGACAGGTTCACCCGACTGAACCGCGCGCTTGGCCGCGTTGTAGAGATCCGTCTGTGCATCGCTCATCGAGGTATGGCTGTGCAGGGAGCCGTAGGTGGATTCCAGCACGAGCAGGTCAGCCTGTGGAGGTGGAGCAATATCCGGCAGGTGTGGCGCACGTCCGCCGAGATCGCCCGAAAACACCGTGCGATAACCGTTGGTTTGGAGCATCAACCACGCCGACCCGAGCAGGTGGCCGGCGTTACCCAATTGGAAGACGAGCGGGTCTTCGTCGGGGATAGGAGCGAGCGCTTCGACGCGCCCGCCACCGTAATCGACCGGCTCGAATCGCTCGAACACAGTATCGACGTGGACCTGCTCGAACTGTTGTTCTTCGCCTGCGTGACGACTCTCGTGGCGATGGATTTTGAGTGAATCTTCGAGCAGGAGCTTGGCGATTGCGATGGTGGGCGGGGTAGCGATAATCGGTGCGTCGTCGGCGAGTAGGCCGCGTGCTTCGAGGACTGGCAGGCCGCCCGAGTGGTCGATGTGGGCGTGGGTGAGGAAAACCGCGCCGACGCTGCCGGGCTGCAACCCCCGGAAATCGGGGAAGCTGTCGCCGGAGCCTTGATTCAGTCCACAATCGACGAGGACCGTGCTGAACTGGGTGTCCACCTGATAGCAACTACGCCCGACTTCGCGTGCGCCACCGCGCGGGGTGACGGCTATGGGCGTCTCGGTGTCGATCTCGACTGGCAACCACGGTCTTTCAGTGTTAATTTCACTCATTGTTGGGTCTCTGGTATCGAATTCTGGTTATTTTTTGCGAAACGCGACAATCTCACCGTTGGGTTCGTATTCGAGTTTGCCGGCTTCAGGGATGCTCTCGCCTTCTTCTACGTGGTCAAAGTTCTCTTGTACCCATTTCTGAAGCTCGTCGTCAAACCCCTGTGGAAGGTCGAACCGATGGTCGCTCACGACACCGAACAGGTCACGCTCGCCGTCGGTCGTGTCGCAGTACACCTCTACGTTCACCGTTTTGGTTGTTTCGGTCATGGTCACAATCTCTGGTTGGTGGATAGTTACGCTGTTCGTCGGTCGTATTTCTTATCGTATTTCCGTTCGCCTACCGTTTTGCACACGTCCTCGACTTGGCAAGATCGTTTGATTCAGTTTGTCATTATGTGATCTAAGCGACTTTCCTTCGCTCATTTTCTCCGTAAGATCACGAAAGAAGAGTCACCACAGTACTCATGCTATCTATTCAATAGACTAACCTCTTTGATTGTCGTAATAATAAAATTCGCAATAGAGGACCACGAGTAGAACTCGACGCGTTCACGTACTGCTTCTCGTCGCTCCGCTTGCGGGAGCGACGAGTCGACTTCTTCAACGATTTCAAATACCGTCTCTGTGAGAAAATCGGTCTTCGTATGATCGAGGCGGACGCTGAGTCCGCCTCTATCTTCCCAAAAGCCTACCTCTGCCTGCTCTTCGAGCGTTACTAGCGTCCACGCGAGAAACACCAACTGAATGTAGCGCTCAATTCCCTGTTTTCGCTGCAACTCATACTGTTTGAAGCCGAACTTCCCATTCGACTCCTCGTGGACTGTTTCGATATTCCATCGATGCTCGACAAGTTCGAGGATCTCGGCCGCTGACCGGCCGAGATCCGTACTGATGTAGTGTCGAGTCACACCCTCTGTCTCGCTCGCTACCAACTTCACTCGGCCAAGACCCTCGATTTCAACGATCTCACTTGCCACGTTGTATGTTTTCTCGCGTCCACGTACGGTGATCGTGACCGCCTCAAACTCCAACGTCGATGCGAAAGCATCGACTCGTTGGTTCCAGACGGCATCTACTGGTGAGACGTGGTAGCTCGTTTTGTAGCGGCAGACGACGTCATACCCCTGATTCACGATTTCTTCGACCTTGTCACCGGCGTAGTACGCTGAGTCGAACACGATGGTCAGAGCCGCTCCGGTCGGCAACCGGAGCGGCGTGACGATCTCTTCGACGGCAATCTCGGTTTTCTTCTTGAACGGCTGCTCGAACTTCGGTGCGAGTTCCTCTTTGATGTACATTCGCGCGAGGTAGGGAAGATAGGCGTCTCCGATTTGGAGGCACGAGGTGACGAACTTGTTCCCGAGTTGCGTTTCTTGCTCGACTGGATTGTACAACTCGGCGACGCCATCGGTGGCGTCGCCAGTTTTCCCGACAAATGTATCGTCGATGTGGAGGAGAACCTCATCACCAGCACCAACTCCAAGCTGTTCGAATGCGTACTCAGCGTGACGCTGAGCAAGAGCAGTCGCCGACCAATCTGCTGCGCCGAGAAAGTACCGATAGGCTCTGCCGGATTTCGCGTCCTCGTCGGGACGCGAAATTCCACGGACGAGTTCACTCACCGTGTGCTTCGATTCAGTCATAATCACCGCGCTCACGAACAGCATGAACGAAGTGACGTTACGCTCATCGGAGAACAGAGGTTCAAACGTCGCTAACGCTTCTTCAACCCACGGTGGAAGACGAGAGACACCAAGCATACTGCGGGAACGTTTGGGGTGTGTCGGGAACCGCTATTCGATGCTATTGCCTACTGCTCGCTGATCCGTCAGCGAGCGTAGGAGAGAGTTGCCAAGTCGAGGGCGGTAAATACGCCGAAAGGCCCACCGCACTCGTCAGCGGGTCGCCTGTCCGCCGATAACTTTCATTGAGTGCAACGACGAAGCCGCCTCTCGGTAGACGAACTTTCGCTACTGTCAACGTACTATTTTGCAGAGTTTGGTTGCGAAAGATGACTGAGGCGGTCGTCGGCTCTGGTTCGGGCACACGCACACGCGCCGAGTCGGCGACGACACTCCCGGTTTTCTCGAACGCTGTATCGTTCTCGCCGTATGACCGGACGAAATCAAATTGGCCGTCGTCGTCAGCGTCCCGATAGACGACCGCACTAAGTATCTGCGAACTATTCAGGTTCGACCGATTCAATCCCGGTGGGTTCCGCGGCGGCGCATGGAAGATGTCGATGGTGAGATTGCGGTACGTTCCGGCT
>DASSKS010000136.1:0-13059 GCA_035690245.1 Halococcus sp.
TACGACAGCCCTGAACCGGCAGCCGCGGACCGCGACGCCTACTGTTCGCTCATTGAAGACATTGCCGGCGCGGGTCTCGGTGCCTGCATCTCGGTCAAACCTTCACAGATCGGTCTCGTTGTCTCCGAGGACCGATTCTACGAGAATTTTGCGGCCATCGTAGAGCAGGCGGCCGCACATGGAACGTTCGTCTGGCTCGATATGGAAGACCACACCACTACTGATGTCACGCTCGACGCCTATACTGAGCACGCCACGGAGTACGAGGAAATTGGCGTCTGTGTGCAGGCGAATCTCAAGCGCACGCCCGAAGACCTCCGGCGGTTGGCTGATCTCCCCGGAAAGGCACGACTTGTTAAGGGTGCCTACGACGAATCCACAGAAATTGCCTACCAAGAGAAAGAACGTATCAATAAATCTTACCATAACTGTCTCGAACTCATGTTTGAACAGTTCGAGGGCGGTATCGCCGTTGGCAGTCACGATCCGGCGATGATCGAGCACGCAATAGAGCTTCACGACCAGTTCGGCACTGACTTCGAGATTCAGATGCTGATGGGCGTTCGTGAGGAGGCCCAGTACGACCTTGCCAATGAGTATGAGGTCTGGCAGTACGTCCCCTACGGGGGGCGCTGGTTGTCGTATTTCTATAGACGGGTAATGGAACGACGGGAAAATCTTATCTTTGCGCTACGAGCACTTCTCGGTCGGTAGGGACGCACCCAAGAAGTGTGAGCGTTAGGTTCGCATCGGCAACCGCTATTCGATGTTGTCTCGAGCCACTTACTCACCAGTCAGTGAGCAAAGAAAATCACCAAATTGAGTCCAACAACCATGTCCTTCCATCTTAGCGCTTGTGATAGAAGTGGTTTCGGTGAGTAGCAGAAGCCACACCACTGGAAATTTTGATCCCGGCTATCGAAACAGAAGCTAACAGGTAGATTTTCTGAGTCATGGCTGGTCAGAGATGCATCGCTTGCGTGTCTCCGGATTGGAAGTGGCTCGGTCGGTTGTGACCATGTATAACCCTATGACCATGGCAACACCGCCGACGAGAAAGCCAACTCCAATAGATTCGTTCAAGATGAGTGCGCCGAGTGCGACTCCGACGACTGGCTGAGCGAAAAAGAAGACCGCGACCGCACCAGCATCAGCATATTTGAGGCCTGTGTACCACAGGTACCACGCTGCAGCAGTGCTTGCCACACCAAGGTAGAGCACGGCTCCTACCAATAGGGGCGTCAGCACCAGCCCCGAGAAACCACCGTCGCGGAACGCGAGTTCAATCGGAACGAGCACTCCGATCATCGGAACCGCTGCAACCGTTGCATACGTCGCGGTTTCGAGCGCAGAGTACTTCCGCACAAATGGTGCTCCCCATACCGTGAATGCGGCCCATCCGAAACTGGCGATAAATAACATCCCTATTCCCGCAAGGGTCCCACCTCCGAGCGTCGAGAAATCATAGTGGCCGACAAGCACGAGGAGGGTACCGGCGACGGCGAGCGCCATCCCAGTAAGCCGACGTCGGGTCAGCTGTTCTCCGAGAACCGAGACGCCAAGTAGAACGGTAAATATCGGCGTCAAGATAGTGAGCAACGATCCCTGACTCGCGTTTGTGAGGGCCGTGCCGACGAACTGCGGAACGAGTGTCACCGTCACCCAGAACCCGAGCACAACGAACCCTCTCCATTCCTGCCGTGAAAATGACCGCTGTGGCGCAGTACGCTGGACGATCACGAGGAGCACACCCGCCCCGAGCGCGACTCGGAGGAAACTGAGCGTCACAGGAGGAATTTCACTAAAACTCCACTCACTCACAACGTACATCCCGCCCCAGAGAACCGCCGCCACGAGTGGCGCAAGCGCGAGCAGTCGGTCTCGGACCATGTAAAGAAATGTGGGAGTGCCGGCATAGTTCTGTTCACCTGTCTAGACGACCCCTCAACGAAACAGTCTCATCAACGCTCACAACCCTCAGAAGTCAATCACCTGGCCAACGCTTTCGGTCACCGCCCGTTTACGAACGTGATCAGCCGTAGCGGCGTCAAACACGGCCGACCCGACACTGAGGACGACCTGTCGTCCTTCGCGGGACTGTTCGTCCATAGCTGTCGAAAGCCGTCGGAGGTCGTCAACGGTCAATTCGGCGGCGCGGGCGTCGCCCGTTTCGACGGCCTCCGCTGGGACGTCCGCGAAGACAGTGCTTGCGTCGGTTAACGTCGCAGGTTCGAGTTCTTGCATCTCCCTGGTGTAGGCACCGACGGCCACGACCACCGCGTTCGGCGCGAGGGCCTCGGTCGGAACGACCGGCTCGGTGGCTGTGGTTGCGGTTACAACCACATCCGCATCGTGGATCGCTTCGACAGCAGTATCGACCGCCTCAGCACCGATACCCGCCTCGCGGAGGTCGGCCGCGCAGTCGTACTTCGAGTCGCTCGGCGAGTACACGCTCACTGCCGTCACATCCATCGCAGCAGCAATGGCTCGCGCTTGCCAGCGCGCTTGTGTCCCTGCACCGATGACTCCCACCACAGCAGGCGGGTCAGCGAGCGCTCGCGCCGATAGCCCGCCGATGCACCCCGTCCGCGCGTTCGTGATGCGATTCCCTGCAATATACGCGACGGGCTGCCCAGTCGTCGCGTTGGTAAGCGTCACCTGCGCGTTCACAGTCGGCAGGCCCTGTGTAGGATTGTCCGGATGAACACTTGCGAGTTTCGTTGCATAGTTATTAGCGCCGTGGATATACGCGGGCATCGTCAGGCCAGTTCCAAGCGCTTTTTCCAGATTCGGGCCGAGACCGACACCTACCGGAAAATGTGGTCGATTTGGTCGTTCAACCTCGCCGTTGTCCTGTTTGCGGATGGCCTCAGTGATGACAGGCAGGAGGTCGGGTAGCTCAAGGACCGCAGCGACGTCCTCCTCGGTGAGTACGCGGACCATATATTCGTGTTCAGCAAGTAGCCTGTTAGCGTTTGTCGTGTACTCGCCCCATATCCTTATTCTCATGCGTAGCTATCGTTTCATATGCATACCGTCATAATCGGTGGAGGGATCATCGGGACCGCGCTTGCAGCCGAACTCGGGAAGCGGGATATGGATGTCACGCTTCTCGAACGGGACGAACTCGGCGGTGGAACGACCGCCGCATCCGCCGCGGTGTTCACATGGCAGGATGCTCATCCTTCTCGATTCGTCTACGGTCTCAAAGAGCACGCATGGGAGACCTACAGGCCACTGGTCGAGGATGGAACCCTCTCCTTTGAGCGTGTCGGTGCGCTGTCGGTTGCCAAAACAACTGAATTCGCTGATCAGCTTCGCGAGGCGGCCGAAACACTCCGATCATACGGTCTTGACGCCACTGCCATCAACGCGGATGTACTCGCCGAGTACGATATCCGGCCTGCGGCCGTTCAAGGTGGTCTCTATACCCCTGAAGAGGGCTACTTCGACCCGGAGGAGATCGTCGCTGTCTTCGCAGAGCGCGCCGAGGCGCGCGGCGCAACCATCCGAACCGAAGCGTTGGCCACGGACATTCGGACCTGTTCGGATGGAACGGACGACCGTGTAACCGGCGTTGAGACGACCGATGGAACGCTTCCCGCCGACGCGGTCATCAATGCAGCGGGACCGTGGGCCGCAGCGGTGAATACGATGGTCGGCATCGATGCACCACTACGCCACACTTATGGCCCGATTCTCGTACTCGATGCCAGTCGAGCGGTCGAACTCCCGTTCACTCTGTTCGAATCGAAGCAATACCTCCGGCCGGTCGGTTCCACAGGCGCGTTTGCAGGCCGGTACGAAACCGACTACGAAAACGGTGAAACCTTCGATCTTGACGATCCACCGGCGGTCGAAGCAGCGTTCTACGAGGAGATTGACGACCTACTCACGAGTGCCGTCCCACCGCTCGCCGATGCAACCGTTACCGACGAGTGGGTCGGATTCCGGACCGTTACACCCGATGGTCTACCCATCGTCGGAGAAACGGATGTGAAGGGGTTCTTCCTCGCCTGTGGAATGTGCGGTCTCGGCGTGACGCTGGCTCCTGTCATCGCGGACTTACTCTGTGAACGACTTGTCGGGAATTCACCAGACACACTCGACCGCCTCGCACCTGGTCGCTTCTGAGTGGGCAGGGCGCACGGCGCAAACGTTTTGTATTATCGCTTTGTTCGCCATGTTATGTCTTCTGACGAGGCACGTACTGCCCGTGAGGAATGGGGAACCCGATTCGGGTTTCTCATGGCGATGGTCGGTGCGATGGTTGGATCAGGAAACATATGGCGGATGCCATATATTACTGGCAAGTACGGCGGTGGAGCGTTTCTCGTTGTATACCTGTTTTTGCTGTTCGTCATCGCCGTACCAGGGTTGATGGCTGAAACGATGCTCGGACGCTATACTGGCAAAGGCGTCATCGGGACGTTCAGGGATGTGCTCGGTTCGGGACGCAGTGAGGGCTTCGGATTGGTGGTTCTCATTGTGAACATTGCACTCATGTCATATTATGCACCTATTATTGGGTGGACGCTCTACTACATGATCAATTCCTTTCTTCTGACGTTCTTCCAGTCGGGCTTCGCGGCACTAGCGTTCTGGGAGTCATTCATCGGATCGCCAGTGCTCACCATTGGGATGCACACGATTACGATGCTCCTCATCGGAGGAGCCCTCTTTTTCGGCATTAGCCGGGGCATCGAGCGCGTCGTGAAGTGGATGATCCCGGCGCTCGTGGTGGCACTCATCGCTGTCGCCATCCGGGCAGTAACGCTTCCTGGGGCGATAGCAGGACTTGAATTTCTGTTCACCCCTGACTGGGAGTACGTCTTCCGGGCCGATACGTGGACCGCTGCACTTGGACAAGTATTGTTCTCGACCGGACTTGGATGGGGCATCGCGCTCACCTTCGGAAGTTACCTCAGAAAGCATGACGACGTAGCGCTCGGTGGATTATTCACTGCCGTCGGGAATACGAGCGTCGGACTCATCGCTATCTTCGCCATCTTTCCGGCGGTGTTCGCCTTCGGCATCGAACCCACGACTGGCAGTGAACTCACATTCATCACGCTCGTACAGGTGTTCCCGAGGATGCCCGCCGGTCCGGTCTGGGCGATCCTGTTCTTTGTCGCCTTCTTCTTCGCTACGTACTCGTCCGGGCTTGGCATTACCGAGGTGAGTGTCACGACGGTGAACGAGGAGACGAGGCTGTCGCGTAGGCAGACGGTGGCCGCCATCACGTTCGTCATCTGGCTGCTTGGATTGCCGAGCGCGTACTCTCAGTCGTTCCTCAACACCATGGACTTCATGTTTGGGAGTTGGGGGCTACCGCTAGCGACGCTTTGTATCATCGGTCTCGTGGGCTGGAAGCTCCGGCCAGAACGCTTCCGTGTCCTCGAACTCAACCGCAATAGCGATATCCACGTTGGCCAATGGTGGAACCCAATCATCAAATACGTCATTCCATTTGTCATGATCTTCATTATGGGATTTTTTGTCGTCACAGGCCTTGAAACACCGATACAGACGATTGGCGGGCTGGTGTTGGTTGCCGTCATCCTCGTGGTAAGCATCTTCATCATGGGCCTCCTGCGCCGGTCAAGACCGGCTGAGGGAGTACCGGGAGGAGATGACTGACAATGATTGTGCCCTTACTCCTCGGCTTGCCGGCCATCACATGGATCGTTATGGTCATCACAATCGTTCTTCTCTGGGGTGTCGCCTCGTGGGCGCTGTACCGCACTCTCACCGACGAAGAGCACAAACTCGAACTCCTCCGAGAACAGGACAGCATCGAAACCTACTCACCGGAGTCGCTGCGTGAACTCCGCAAGTGGATACAAAACCACCCGGACGATCCGCTGGCTGATGACGCCCGTGAGCGCTACAACGACTGCGTCGAGACGCTCCGCGAGATTGACAAATCGTTCTATGACTGGTCCGAGGCGGAGATCGAGGACTTAGAAAAGCTCTCAGGCTGATCTATAAACTACACCGAACCGGAGGTTGCGCGAACAAAGTGTTTTGACGCGCGACTCCAAGCTTAGCTGTATGTATGTAGTGGTCGTCGGAGGCGGCATCGTCGGACTATCATGCGCCTACTCTCTCGCCGAGCGCGGAGTAGAGGTGACGCTCTGCGAGAAGAAAAGTGTCGGTGGCGAAAGCACCCAACGCTCCGCTGGTGGTATCCGGACACAGTTCTCAACGCGCGTGAACGTAGACCTCTCGCTCGCCAGCCTTGATGTCTGGGACGGTTTCGAGGAACAATTCGGTGTCGATATCGCCCACCGGCAGACCGGCTACCTCTTCCTCACGCGGGAGGACTCAACGGCCATAGATTTCCACGAAAACGTCGAATTGCAGAACAAGCGCGGCGGGGACAGCCAATACCTCGATCCTGCCGAAGCGGTCGAACACTGTCCAGGTCTCCACAGCGAGGCGTTCGTCGCCGCGACCTACTCGCCACTTGATGGCTTCGCCGACCCAAACCTCGCAGCCCAAGGTTACTCGCAGGCTCTCAGCGAACACAACGTAGACGTGCAGACAGGGACGCCTGTGAGAGACGTATTGGTCGACGACGGCGCGATCAGAGGTGTCGAAACGTCCGAGAAACGAATCGAGGCGGACATGGTCGTCAATGCCGCCGGGCCGTGGGCCGCACGCTTCGCCGCGATGGCGGATGTGGACCTCCCCATTAAACCGAAGCGCCGACAGATACTGGTCGCAGGTCCCGAAACCCCGATACCGGAGGACGTTCCACTAACGATTGATCTCGATACGGGATTGTACTTCCGACCGGAGCGTGAGGGGGCGGCCCTCGTCGGTGGACACTTCGGCAACGTCGACCCGACGCAAGACCCCGACAGTTACGACAAAAACGTTGACCTCGATTGGACGATGACGGCTCTCGAACGAGCGAACGGGTGGACTGAGTACTTCGGCGAGGAGACGACAGTGAAGCGCGGGTGGGCCGGCCTCTATGCCGTGACGCCCGACCACCACCCAATCATCGAGGAGGTGATACCGGGGTTCATCGTCGCAGCCGGATTCTCTGGCCACGGTTTTCAACATGCGCCTGCAACGGGACAACTCGTCGCCGAGATCGTCTGTGACGGCGAGACCTCACTCGTAGACATCGACCCGCTCCATAGCGAACGGTTCAAGGAAGGGAAGCTACAGGACGAGCGAAACGTGGCATGAAGGTGGTACCCGTTTCATTATTGGGACTATGAGTCCCGCCCCGATTATCTTGGCTGTCGTCAATTTAGGCTGCAAACGTACTATTATGTCAGAATTGGCCGCTTGCTCAGTAGAGAGGATGATAGACATTACTCGAATCGGTTCATCCGGAACATATCAATAGGATGGTCGGTGGTGCCGTCGGCGGCGAGGTCCGCAAGTACCTCGCCGATGACGCTGGCGAACTTGAACCCGTGGCCGGAGAACCCGGCACCGACGGCCACCTGTGGATACTCGGGAAGCGTATCGAGGATGAAATGCTCGTCGGGCGAGTTGGTAAACATACAGGTGGCGAGGCGCATCGTCGGACCGGACCCCTCCGGGAAGTAGTTCTGAGTGAACTCCCGAAGGAGGCGCTCGTCTTCCGGTTCGGGGTCACGATGCCAGTCGTCGGGATTCACTTGTTCGTCGCGGTGGTGATACCGACCAAGTTTGATGCCGGGAACGTCGTAGACTGGCAGCCCGTAAAATCGGCCCTTAGGGACCGAGAGATTCCAGACCGGAAAACTCTCGGGCTGGAACAGCGACGGTTCCTTCGGTTGAAACCATGCAAGCACTTGCCGTTCGGGCACCGTAAGCCCTTCTAGGGCGTCTGCGAGCGTGTGGTTCCACGCGCCCGCCGCGAGGACTAACCTGTCTGCCTCGTGCGTTGCGCGCTCGGTCTCGACCCGAACGCCGCCGTCGGCGGTTTCTTCCCAGCCGCGGACGCGCGTACGAGCGTGTATCTCGGCTCCCTCGTCGTGGGCGGCCTGCGTGTGGGCGATAATGGCCTGTTCGGGGACGACGAATCCCCCATCCGACTGATAGAGCGCCTGGTACTCCTCCGGAAGTCCATAGCCGGGAAATCGTTCTGTGAGTTCCGCACCCGTGAGCACCTCGTGTGGGATATCGTGTTCCTCACACGAGCGCAACGATCCCTCGAACACGGGATCGTCTGCGGGCCCGGCGTCGATGGAGCCGGTTCGGTGGATAATGGGTCTGTTCGAAGCATCGGCGAGGTCGTCCCAGAGGTCGTAGGCCCGTTCGATGAGCGGAATGTAAGAGGGATGCTCGTAGTACGCGCGCCTGATGATGCGCGTGATGCCGTGTGAGGATCCCATCGTATGAGGAATGTCATACCGCTCTAGTCCTAATACGTCCAGTCCCCGCCGAGCGAGGTGATACGTCGTTGCGCTACCCATGCCGCCGACGCCGACAACGATGGCATCGTACCGACCGCCAGTCGCATTCATGGTTGCTGACTGTTCGATTGGTCCTCTCTTGACTTTTTGGCTGCACTACTTCGCTTGTTTACTGTTTTCTAGCAGTTCATTTGTTAATCAAGTACAGAATCCACTATTACCTTGACGAAATTCGAGCTTTCGTGCTCAACCAAGTCGATGACTACTAAACAACGGGTTAGTCCTCGCTAGTCGTGATATCAGCCGATAGTCCTTGAGCCATTTGGATGTCCTTGGCGTTATTGAGCGTCCACGCGGTGCGTTCGGTGACGGCCTCGATGACCTCGCGCGCGCTCGGATAGCCGTTGCCCGATTTCTTCACTCCGCCGAAGGGAAGCTGTATTTCCGCACCGATGCAGGGCAGGTTACCGTAGGCCAGCCCGATTTCAGCGTTGTCGCGGAAGTGGTTGATCTCACGGTAGTCCTCAGAAATGATCGACCCCGCTAATCCATAGTCGGTGTCGTTGTGAATCGCGGTTGCTTCCTCGACATCTCCCGAATATTTGAGCAGCGCGACGTGCGGACCGAAGACTTCCTCGTGGGTCACTCGGAGGTCGTCGTATGGGTCGGCCTCTAATCCCACCATTCACATCTCTACCCTCACTAGCTCGGAAAATTCACAAGAACTAATGTGCGGCGCAGACAGCTTCTGCTGTGACTTGCCTCCCGTTACGAGTCCTCGTGTTGACGGCGTTTGGTTCTGATGAGGCCTCGGATGGGAGCGGTGAACTCGGCCGGTGGCTCGATGGCTATGGCGAGTTCGCTCACGAGGTTTCAGTATCGGGAGTGCCCATACCGGCACGGATTACCGATCACGGCGTCGGTGTCACGGCCACTGGGGTGGGGCCGACTCGCGCAGGTGTAAGCGTTGCTGCGCTTCTCGCCACTGATTCGCTCGACACCGACGATACGTATCTGCTTACTGCTGGCGTTGCGGGCATTTCGCCATATGCAGGGACCGTCGGTTCGGTCGTTCTCGCGGATCACATCGTCAATTGGGATGCGAAAATGCGGTACGATGCTGGTACAACCGTCGAGCCGTGGGGGTTCGGTCCGCCTCAGTCGTATGAACTCAACACAAGCCTCGTGACTGCCGCCCATGACGCGGCGGGCGACGTTGACCTCCGAGATTCTGCCGCAGCCCGCGAGCACCGGACGAAATATGATGCACCGCCAGCAACTGATCCTCCCCGATTGGAAACCGGAACGTCCGTTGCCGGTGCGGACTTCTGGTATGGTCATACTCGCGCTGCGGCGGTCGAATCGTTGGTTTCGAGATATGATGCGGGGACATACGCCACAACCGAGTGCGAGGGCTTCGCCACAGCCGTCGCTTGTGATCGGTTCGGTGCGCTTGATCGCTATCTCAGTATCCGCGCCGGTTCGAACTTCGACCGGCCGCCAGTCAATACCGACGAAGCGGACGAGATGGATGGTGAGTGGCGGATGCAAGGCCCATCCTGCGACAACGCCTATCGCGTCGGTCGCGTTGTTGCTGACACGATTGCTGACAATTGGGCGACGTGGCGTGACGAACCACCTGCCCCGAAAGGGTAACACGGAATCCACAGGCACGAAATCAACCGAAGTGAATGATTTTCCCGTCGAACTTCTGATTGACTGAGACGCAACACAGCACGCTTCTATTGGTTCACCCCCACTGCGGCGCAGGCAGGGGAAGAATGAGACCGCCAGTGAGTCTATCGCAGTTGTACCCTAACTCCGACACAGGCCGAGAGTGAGCCAGCGGTTTCATACTTATTCCGCCAGCCCTCCGGCCCCTTGCGGGGCCGTGAGGATCCTGCGGTGGGATATGGGCAGCGAGCGCTGGAGCGCGTCGGTCATGCGACAGCGCAAGCGTCGGCAGTACGGTCGGTGGTTGTAGTGCTAGAGTTCAACGACACCGATTCCTGCTCCCATCTGTTTCGGATGTGTAAGAAATTCTCGTGTAGTGAACTCATCCTGTATCTCTTTCCAGAACGTGCTTACTCCGTTCCATCTCTGTAGTCCAACGGAGACATGGCGTTCTTGAAGAGTCTCGTTATCACGAAGCTGTGCCGCCTTCTCCTGTTGATCTTTTGCGTGTCTTTTAATATCATGAAATGCAATGATTCCGTTGTCATCGACTAACTTGCGATACGTCTCGAAATCTTGACTAACACCATCATACGAGTGGTCCCCATCGATAAACAGGAAATCCACGTTTTCTCCCACTGATTCAACAACCTTCTCATAGGTACTGACAGCATGGGAATCACCAAAATTGATGTCTATATGAGTATCGTCAGAAAAGGTAGGGTACAGGTCACGTCTTCGTTCATGAACCATCTCGTTCCAGACCGGTTTGTCAACACAGGTAATGTGTTGTATACTGTTGAAAGTTCGTGCCCAAACATACAACGTACCTCCTTGAAACATTCCGATTTCGAGAGCTACTCGGGGTTCTTTGGCTCTAAGGAACTGGATGAACTGCTCAAGTTCGTTGCGGTGTTGCAGTGCCGTAACTCGATAGGGTCCCCATCCCGGCTCATATTCTAAAACGGTATCCAACACGTCAGTCGGAGCGTTTTCTACGGATTTTCGTTGTTGGATAGCCCGATTCGTCCAGCGATACGCAAGTGTGTTTAGGAGCGGTTGCTGTAGGAGTAACTTCTGTCTGACTGTAAAATCACTATCAGGTGATTCATCGGACCACAATCGCTTGGTTACTTTTTGTAATTTTGGGGTCACTGAGTCTCACAATCAGTTAGCTGGGCATTAATTTCCCGTTTGCCCTGTAACGAAGCACTCCCCTGCTGACGGGGAGCGGTTCTCACCAACGTTTTTCCTACCGACACTGAATGACGAGATATGCCCGGACCAGTCTTTCTGGAAGGCAACACAGCAACCCTCCGCCCGGCAGAAGAGGAAGATATCGAGTTCCTCCAGCAGTGTATGAATAACCCCCAAGTGTGGCGTCCCGCGCTCGATATCAATCCGATGAACTACGAGCAGGGATCGGAGTTCTTCGAGAGCGTGATTTCAGATTCCGACGGGGTACACTGTCTCGTCTGCGACGACGAAGAACCGACGGGAATCATCTCGCTCACGGAGTCACAGTACGGTCCGGACGAGACAAGTCGGGCGCGCGCTGCGGAACTCGCCTACTGGCTCGCCCCCGAATATCACCGGCAAGGATACGGATCTGACGCTGCCGCACAAATGATACAGTACGCCTTCGAGGATCGGAATCTGCGGCGAGTGGGCGCACGATGTGGAAGTTTCAATGACGCCTCAATCGGCCTCTTGGAATCGCTTGGATTCGAACACGAGGGAACTCTGCGGGAAGCGGCGTGGTTCCGTGGTGAATACCACGACATGCTTTGGTATGGACTGTTGCGTGAGGACTGGGAGACGAGATAATTTCCCTCCCCTCAGTTCCAGATGCGCCTTCTGGATCACCAGCCGAACCATGCAAAAGGCCGAATTGGACCACCAGTTCTTTCGGATTGCTTCTGATCGTATAGCCAATTACTCGACCGTTATACGACGCGCAGGTCCGTCGGATACTCGGTCAGATTCTCGTAGCCGTCTTCGGTCACGACGACGAGGTCCTCGATACGGACGCCACCCGTTCCCTGTTCGTACAGTCCCGGTTCGACCGTGACGACGTGACCAGCCTCAAGCTCGCCGCCCCTCTGCGCGAGATGGGGTGCTTCGTGAACGTCAAGCCCGACGCCGTGGCCGGTGCTGTGGTTAAAGCCGTCCTCAGTGGAGTCGTCTGTTCGTTGTGTCGGATAGTTCTCCGCCTCGAATACCTCGCACGTGGCATCGTGAACTCCCTCTCCAGTGACGCCTGCTCGAATGGTATCCAATGCCGCCTCGTATGCCTCATGAGCGAGGTCATACCACTCTTCGGTACGATTACTCGGTTCGCCCTTCACGAACGTCCGTGTCATGTCCGCAAAGTATCTCGTCCGTTTGTGGCGGGGGAAGATGTCGATAATGATTGGAGTGTTCGCTTCCAGCGGTCCGGAACCCGAATCGTGGCCGCGGGCTGCCGCAGCCCCGGATGCGACGATGCAGTCGTTCATCCTACACTCTCGTTTCAGTAGTGTGATTTCGATTCGTTCGCGCACCTTCTCGCTCGTGAGCATCTCACCGTCAAGATGCAGTATGCCGTTTTCTACTGTCGCACGTTCGAGAAGGTCCTCTGCGACGGCCATCGCGTCTTCATTCGCCCGCTGAGTTTCCCTGATGTGGACTACCTCGCGCTCGCTCTTGACCGCACGGACATCTTTGAGGACGTACTCGTCGTCCCATGCGACATTGATATCATACTCGCGCAACACATCGGCGGTGCTGACTGGAAACGAGTCGGGAACGGAAACCGATTCGACGCCGGATTCGGCGAGAAAGTCCGCCGTCACGAGCTTCCTGGCTGTCCGTGGATCCACCTCCTCGGCCTTGTCCCAGTACCCGAACTCGGAGAGTTGTCTGACCTCATCGCCGTCGCTATCACTCTTCGCCCGCGTGTATTCGAGTCCCGAGACGAGGAGTGAAACACTACCGTCGGCGTAGAGCGTCACGAAATTGTCCGGTGCGTGATATCCTGAGA
>DASSKS010000137.1:0-2504 GCA_035690245.1 Halococcus sp.
AGCGGACCGAGCACGATATCGACCGCTTGACCGACGATGTGTTGAATCTCGGGGACGAAATACGCCGGGAAGAACGCGAGCGCAGCGACCGCCGCGAGTTTGTCGTAGGTGGACCAACTCGACCCTTCCTCATCGGGGTCCACAGTCGCACTCGTTTCGACTGCGTCGTCACCGAGTGCCTCGCGCACGTCGTCTGGGTCGGAGATAGCGAAGCCGTCGCCGTCCGCGTCGTACAGGATACCCGTCTCGATGAGACGGCCCCACTGCCCGCTCGTGAGTTCGTCGCTGACATCGCTCCATCGCACGGTATGGGGCTGTGTGCCGCCGTCCGGCGCTGGCTCGTCTGCCGTGTGACCGGCCCGCGCAAGCACCACAGAGAGCGCGTCGGCAAAGGCCGCATCCTCTGCGACCAGCGAGCGTACTTTCTCGCCCGTTCTCGTCATTACCGGCCCTTCGGAGCGCGTGTTAATCAACCTTTTACTTCGTTGGCCGGTTCAATAGGGTAGTCCCAGCCCCTACACTGCCGCGTCGATAGTTTCTCGAAGGTCGTTCCACACCTCGTCTGGCGAGCCTTCGCCGTCGATTTCTTCGATCACACCCTCCTCGCGGTAGTACTCGACCACAGGCTCGGTGCTTTCGTGATACACCCGAATACGCTCTTTGACTGTGTCCTCGGTGTCGTCGTCGCGCTGGACCAACTCGCTGCCGCACTCGTCACAGACACCTTCTTCTTCAGGGGGATTGAACTCGACGTGGTAGTTCGCGCCGCAGTTCGGACACACCCGCCGGCCAGTCAGGCGTTCGACGAGTTCGTCTTCGCTCACGGAAAGCAGACAGACCACATCAAGTTCGGTGATGTCGTCGAGATAGTCGGCTTGGTCCGTGTTTCGGGGATACCCATCCAAAACATAGCCATCGGCATCCGAGAGCGCCTCGGCGACGATTTCGTTCACCACGGGGTCGGGCACGAGTTCGCCGCTTTCCATGTACTCGCGCGGCGTGCCGTGGTCGGTTTCCATGTCCTTGTTCGCCCGGAGCGCGTCGCCCGTGGTGACGTGAGAAACGCCGTACTCCTCGGCGACGTTCGCGCTCTGGGTGCCCTTACCTGCGCCCGGCGGTCCGAGCAGGAGAACGTTCGGTTGGTTCTGGCTCATACTCCAATTTCGGAAGGGAGGGTAAAAGGTTTATAGAAAGCGTCTCCGTTTGCCCGACGATGGATGAACTCACTGCTGATACGCTCGTCACCTACGAGCGCGTCGCTTCCGAATACCGAGAGCGCCACGACGACCGAAGCGTCATCACCGACGCCATCGAGACCTTTCTCAACGCACTCGACCATGAAGATGAGCGAGTTCTGGATGTCGGCTGTGGTCCCGGCTGGGAATCGGCAATGTTCAGCGAATACGGTTTCGATGTGACCGCAATCGACCTTGCGCCTGCGTTTCTCGCCGCAGCAGGTAAAATTGCCCCTGACACTGTTCGCGCCCGGATGGATATGCGTACACTCGGCTTCGCCGACGACTCCTTCGATGGATTGTGGACCTGCGCGTCGTTTCTCCACGTTCCGCTCGCCGACGCCTGCAACACGCTCTGTGAGTTCCGGCGCGTGCTCCGCCCGGACGGCGTCCTCTCTTGTGCCGTTAGACGCGGTGAGGGAGAACGGACGAACAATGGCGAAGCCTATGGGAAACGCGACGACCGACATTTCACGCTCTACACAGCCGAGAGTCTGCGCGAACGCGCTCTCGGTGCAGGATTCACTGTCGAAACGCTGAACGAGGCGGACGATGAGTGGCTTAACCTGCTCGCACGAGCCAAGTAACGCCCGTTCACTTTTCACCGCGACCGCCGAAACAGACCCATGACCCGTTTCGACGCCGCTACTGAGAACGCACGCCGGGAGCTTTTCGCCGACGCAATCCGCGCCCACGACGAGCGCGACAGCGCGTTTCTCACTATCGAAGTCGATGTGGACAACGAGGATACCGAAGACGAACCAGTGCCGTGGGTCCAGTTCGCAGACGGCACTCTCAATCTCGATTGTACCGATGACGAACTCGATAGACTAAAATCGCTGCTCGATACGTACTCGGAATTTCGAATCGCCGAACTATCGCGCCCCGAAGACGCCGAAGGAACGAACGTTCACGTCTCGGCGCGAACCGACCCGGAACGTGTCGCCGGGTTCATCGACCGGATTTTCCTCGATGTGTACGAACACTCAGCAGACTATCGAGCGTGGGTCGTTGCGGTCTGAAACTCTTTATTTTTCGTCTCCGGCACCGACTCCGGGCGCGTCGGTCACGTCCACGTCGTCGGGTTCATCCTGGCCGCCGACGTGTACCTCACCGTCTGCATCCTCGACGTACACGTCGTCGGCGAACCCACCTTCGGCGTGGGGATGGTCTGGGTCATCGAGTTTTTCGGGTGTCGAGGGTGCATCGGGGATTCCGCTCGCCGGCGCGAATTTGCCGAGCGGGTCGTCGATAGTGATGTCGAACACC
>DASSKS010000138.1:0-2527 GCA_035690245.1 Halococcus sp.
CGCTCGCGCCGAGGGGATGGCCTTTGGATTTCAACCCTCCAGAGGTATTTATCGGGAGGTCGCCGTCGCGTTCGGTTATACCATTCTCGACCATGCGCCACGCCTCACCCGGTTCGGCAAAGTCGAGACCCTCCATCTGAAGGAATTCGAGGATGGTGAACATATCGTGAAGCTCCGCGACATCGATATCCGCTGGTCCATAGCCACTCATCTCGTAGGCTTGCTGGCCGGATTCGACCACACCGCCCATCACTGTTGGGTCTATACGCTCGTGAACCACGTGAGTATCGGTCGCGCCACCGATACCCGCAATCACCGCATACTCGTCTGTGTACTCTCGGGCCACCGACTCGGGACAGAACAAGAGTGCTGCGCTCCCATCGGTAATCGGACAGAAATCATACAGTCTGAGCGGGTCGGCGACAACTGGACTCTCCAGTACTGTTTCTAAATCGACCTCCTTTTGAAACTGGGCGTGAGGATTATCGACACCGTTTTTGTGATTTTTGACGGCGACCTTCCCCAAACTCTCGCGCGGCGCGTCGTAGGTGTCGAGGTAGAGTCGGGCCGTGAGTCCGGCAAAACTCGGGAGCGTGACGCCGTGTTTGTACTCGACGGGATGGGTCAGTGAAGCGATTACATCCGTGGCTTCCGCAGTGCTTCGGTGGGTCATCTTCTCGCCACCCACCAAGAGGGTCATCTCGCTCGCGCCCGAGGCGACCGACTGCCACGCGGCGTAGATTCCCGCGCCACCCGACGAGGAGGTCTGGTCCACCCGTTGGGTGTACGCCGGCAGACACGAGAGGTCGTGGGCGAGCGCGTTCGGCACTCCTGTCATCCCTTCGAACTCCCCCGACGCCATGTTCGAGACGTAGAGGTGTTCGACGGTCTCGGGTGCGACACCCGTATCGTCGAGACAGTTCGCGCCCGCTTCGGCGAGCAGTTCTCGAATCCACGCCTCGCGCCTGCCGAACTGGGTCATCGACGCGCCGATGACCGCGACGTTCGTGTTCATGACTCGTGATGTCTCTCCGGGATGGTATGGGTGTTTCGGCGCATAGGTGACTGACACACCATTCGACTCTCGAAAGACCGGCTTTCGAACGAACAGTGAAGACCGTCTGGAACTGAGTCCCTTCAGATTGCACGCTACGCCCCGTTTTTGCGCGTGCCGGGTCGGCTACCGCTGACAAAAGAGCGTGTTTACCAGCGCGCTCGCCCTGCTGCCTTCCACTCCTCGCCGTGGACGACGTTCTGCGGGGGGTTCCGCCCACCGAGTCGTCCGCAGAGCTTCCAGCGATTGCAGTAGTCCGGTGTATCGGTCGTGACTCCCGCGACAGCGCGGTCACGGAGGTGTGCGCCGACCGCGGCGGCGATGGCGGCGGCCTCACTCCGGTTCGCACTCTCGGGCACCGCGAGGCTCACCGTGTCGGGAAGCGCTTCATCGGTACTCTCGTCCGCGGTGCTCGCTGCGGTTTCGTCCGTTTGTGCTGTCTCCGACGATTTCGGTGGGTCGTCCGGTGTGGGCGTATCGACAGCCATCAGAGTTGGATGTTGCCGTGGTCTTTTGGCGGGCTGTCCGTTCGTTTGCGGTCGAGGACGGTGAGGTCTCGAATCAGACGTTCGCGCGTTTCAGCGGGTTCGATTACGTCGTCGACGTAGCCGCGTTCGGCTGCTGAATAGGGGTTTGCGAACGTCTCTCGGTACTCGTCCATGAGTTCTTGGCGTCGTTCGTTCGGGTCGTCGGCTTCGTCTATCTCGTCGCTGTAGAGGATGTTCACCGCACCACGCGGGCCTAATACGGCTGTTTCCGCGCCGGGCCATGCGTAGTTGGTGTCCGCTCCCAGTAATTTCGACCCCATCACGATGTACGCCCCGCCGTAGGCTTTTCTGAGGATGGTCGTCAAAAGCGGGACGGTGGCCTCGGCGTAGGCGTAGATGAGCTTTGCGCCGTGGCGGATGATGCCGTTGTGTTCTTGTTCGGTGCCGGGCATGAATCCCGGAACGTCCACGAAGGTCGTGATAGGAATGTTAAAGGAATCACAAAAGCGCACGAACCGCGCGCCTTTCTGGCTGGCTTCGATATCGAGCGTTCCTGCGTTGACGCGGGGCTGGTTTGCGACCACACCCACTGGTCGGCCATCCATGCGCGCAAACCCCACCACGATGTTGCGCGCGAAGTCCTCATGGACCTCGAAAAACGAATCCTCGTCCACGATGCCACCGATGACGTTCGTCACGTCGTATGGTTTCCGTGGCTCGTCGGGAACAACCCCGCCCACCTCACACCGGCGCTCTGGGTCGTCCCACGAATCGACTCTCGGGGGGTCTTCGACGTTGTTCTGGGGCAGATACGACAGCAGCCTGCGGATGTCATCGAGTGCGTCTTCTTCCGATTTGCAGGCCATGTGCGCGACGCCGCTCTCGGTCGCGTGGGCGTTGGCTCCACCCAACTCCTCCATCGAAATTTCTTCTCCCGTGACCGTCTCGATGACATTGGGACCGGTTATCATCATGTGCGAGGTGT
>DASSKS010000139.1:0-2079 GCA_035690245.1 Halococcus sp.
GGCGTGAAACGAGGTATGGGCCGCCGACGTGATGCAGTTGGTGGGCGAATCAGCCGACGAGCGGCGCTGAAAGCCGGCGGTGCTGGCGTCCTCTCTCTCTCCCTCGCCGGGTGTGTGGGCAACAGAAACGCGATACCGTCGTTGAATCCGGGGTCGCCCGACGAAATCAATAGGGGAGGGGTCTTCACCATCGGGATACCGGACCCGCCTGTCGGGCTAAACCCGTTGACCGTTTCTTCGGAGGAGTCTTTTGGTATCATCGACCTCCTCAATGGGACCGGAACCGCCGTCGACCCGGTGTACTTCGGCGTCCACCCGAGCGTCTTCAGCAAGTGGTACGAGTTCCAGACCGACGCCCCCCACGCGAAACCAGAAATCCAGTTCAACCTCCGCAGCGGGCTGACGTTCACTGACGGCACTGAGTGTACCATAGAAGACGTGTTGTTCACCTATCGCTACTTGCTCGACAAACGCCCCGAGAAGTTCGCCTCGGTGCTCGAACCGATTGTGGGAATCGAACGCGCCTCCTCGAACAGATGGAACCTCAGCCTGCAACTCGCAGAGCCAGTCAGCACCTACGACTCAGAACAGTTGGGGATTCCCATCCTGCCCAAACACGTCTGGAAGGATGTCGAGGACCCCGAAAGTTATCGCCCGACCGAACACGGCGGGCCGGTGGGTCTCGGAGCGGGTAAAATCAAGACCGACGACCCCGAGAGCGAAATCGAGGTCGCGTTCCGCGAGGAGTACCCACTCCGTGACCTCGATTGGATACGAGCAAAGGACGAATTCCTCCAAGGCGGGCCGTTTCTCGATGCGATTCGGTATCGGGTGTATGAGGACGACGAGGCGCTCAAACAGGCGTTTCGGCGAGGAGAAATCGATTCGATATACGACTCGTACACGGCGGACGAAATCAAACCGATACTCGACGACGGG
Source organism: Halococcus sp. (assembly GCA_035690245.1). Lineage (GTDB taxonomy): Archaea > Halobacteriota > Halobacteria > Halobacteriales > Halococcaceae > Halococcus. The sequence continues at coordinate 940 of DASSKS010000139.1, forward strand.
AAATCGAACACCGTTCTCGGCTCCGACGAGGCCTACAAGTCATTTGCGTTCAACCTGCGGACGACACCCCTCGGCGACCTCCCGTTCAGACAGGTGTTCGGCTTTGCGTTCGACGACCACTACTGGGTACACGAACTCAACGACGGCTACGTCACGGAGGGTGACTTCGTCGCCCCACCGGGGTATACGGCGGTCAGACCGGAACACCAAAACCCCGCGCTGCCGCCGCGTGCAGACCAGGATTTCCTCACTGGTTCCTCGACGAATGCGTTCGCGTTCCGCACGACCAAAAACGGACGGGTCGATGTCGCGGGGATTCGGTCGTTTCTCACAGAGGGACATCTCCTCGCCGGCAACGCCGGCACGTACGTTGGCCAGTACTACCCCGACAGTCTGACTGGGGTTCACGCCACACAGACCACACCGAAATACGAGTACTCGTTTGGCCCAGTCACATCGGCCGTCCTGAAAGACGCCGACACGAAAATGGAGGTGCGGGTCGATGGAAACACGATACCGGAAATCAACGACGGGCCGCTCGTGTTGTTCACGCGCCCCGAAAGCGAAAAGCCGAAGGAAGCGAAGATGACCCGGCGGTACATCCGTGCGCTTCACCGCATCGGTATTCCAGTCAAACGCGAGGAAATCGGGACGGAGAAACTCCGCGAACGGGTCTTTCGTCAGGAGGACTTCGATATCACCCCAATCGATGCAGAACCCATCTCCGAATTCGCCATCAAATCGCTGTACGAGCGCTTTCACAGCGACAACGCGGACGACCACGCGGTGGCAGAAATCGGCACCCAGAAGAACACGAACCGCTCTCTCAGAAACGCCATGGGCTACGGCGTCATCGATGCCGCTTCCGCCGATGCCCTCATCGAGGAATCCTTAGAAGAGATGTCAGCCGAGGCCCGAAACGACCTGATTCGCCAAACACTAGAACGCATCTATCTCGACTTCCCGGTGATGGTCGTCTCCTACGAGAATCTCTACTGGCCGGCAGACAGGCGCAAATTCGACGGCTTCCTCGAAAAAATCCCCGCTCCCGGCAGCACGTATCTCCCCACACAGTTGGTCCAGCTCTACCGGTCGTGATGGCTGCTGTGAGTCCGTCGTGCTTGCCCGTTCACAAAGTAA
>DASSKS010000140.1:0-2146 GCA_035690245.1 Halococcus sp.
GAAGCGATGAGTCGATGCTTCGGGGTCGCGCCGGTCGGTCGGACAGCCACAGAACAATTTTGTACTGGTATCGAGTTGCTGGTGAATCTCTAGGCCGGCGACGAGACCCAACTCCTCGTAATCGTACTCGCGGTCGTCCGCTACCTCAATACTCATTGTGCCCACTGCGACGCGGAGGGACAAAAATCCGTTCAGTCTGCGGCCTCGTGATTACTCGCTTTGGGTGTCAGGTGCCTCATTCGGGTGTTGGCGACGTGCAACCAGACTCTCGTGAAGCCGTTTTCGAACTATTCCCCTGAGTTCGGTGATCTCACCGGCATCGAAATCGACCGCGCGTGCGCTCCGGTCAGTAACCGAAAGCGACCCAGCGGTATCGATTTCGACGCTCGCAAGCGTTCGCCACCGCTGGGACACCGTTGCGGTCTGGATAATCGTTTGCACGCGGTAGGCCGGCACGACCGAGATGGTCCGCCGCCAAAATCCGTTTCGTGTCAGGACGTGTTCGGTTTTCATGTCATACCCCCGGTGAAGCCACTTGTAGTGGGCAGCCACCGGCACGAGTACGAACGCGAAAAGCAGGAGATACCAAAATCGGAGGGCACGAACGGCGAAAACGGTGTTTGCGGCGTACAGTATACCCGTCACGACCACGACTGCGAGCGCGTATCGGACGGCATAGCGCCGCCGGGCACGGCGGGGCGGACGGATGAACTCAGGGTCGTCGAAATCGAAGCCCTCTATTTCGCGCGCGAGGTCGAAGACACGCTTTCGCTCGGCCAGTGGAATCGCGGCCTCCGAGCCACCGGAACCTTCACTGGCTGTGTAGCCCGCGGTTTCGATAGCGAGTGCTGCGTAGCCGAAGCGCCGCATCAGGACGTTCTCGGTGATATCTATCTGCTGGATTTTATCGAGCGGGATGGAGCCATCGTAGCGCGAAAACAGGCCGCGCTCGTAGCGCAGTTCGTCATCGACATGGGTGAGTCGAAAGTCGTAGTAGCGCGCGGCGGTCACGACGCCGGAGACGACCCACGAGACGACTGCGAGTGCCGCTCCGCGTGGACTGGCAGCGACCGCGCCGCTTTCTGTCAGCACGTCTGGAATGGCCAGTCCAAAGGTCGGAGCGACGAACAACAACACCGGCACGAGCGCACGGAGGTCCGGCGCGACGAGACCCAACAGGACGAGATTTCGCACAGAGAGTTCGAAGAGCAGGTCTTCTCTCTCGGCGTGCTCGTCCACAGCCGCCGAATCATCGGTCTCGCCGCGCTTTCGCCGCTGGATGGTGCGCTGGAGGCGCTTTGCTTCCTCGTAGCTCACGTATTTGAGACTCGCTTCGGTTTCACCGCCGCCGGCAGTTTCGACATCGACGGCCGCGATAGCGAGCGCGCGTTGGGCGATTCCGCGAGAAATATCGACGTTTTGAATCCGGCGAACCGGAATTTCGCGCTCGCGCCGTGAGAACACGCCCGAGTCGATATCAAGTGTATCAGTGGTGAGTTCGTACTCGAATCGGTGATAATAGAGCACCTGAAAGCCTACACCGATGACCACACCCGCGACGAGTGCCGGAATCAGTACCCCATCGACTGGGAGACCAGCCGCCAGTCCAATACCCACAATCGGGAGCGCCACAGCGCCTATCTGTGCCCCTCGCAACGCACGGAACACCAGTGAGTACGGATGGAGTTTCACACCGCGTCCTCCGGCTCGCCCGGTTCGCTCTCGATGGCGAGTCTTCGGAGTTGTGCTTGCATCGTGTCGGCGCGCTCGGGCGTGAGACCGGGAATCGTGACATCAGCGCCGCGTGAACCGGCGGTGTAAACCACGACGCTCGACAGCCCGGCGAGGCGTTCTACTGGACCGCGCTGGGTATCGACGTGCTGGACCCGTACAAACGGAACGACCGAGGTCACGCGGGTGAAGACGCCGCGTTCGAGCACCACGGCGTCCTCACAGACCTCGAAGCGCCAGATGCGATACCGTGCAAGCGTGTGGGCCACTCCAAAGACAGCGACCACGACGAAGACGACTGGCCCGACCCAGAGACCAAGTTCAAGCGTAAAGTGGTCGGCTGCGCCCACGACCGCACCGATGACGAGTGCTGAGACCAGCGCGACCGCGAGCCAGACGAGTCTGACGCGCGAAT
>DASSKS010000141.1:0-3308 GCA_035690245.1 Halococcus sp.
CGTACTCGGCGGGCAAGGACGTAGAGAGCCGATTCGGGGTCTCCATTCCGGGAATCGACTTCGATGAACGACAGACACAGGTCTCCATGCGACTCGACCAATCACAGGTCGAATACCACGAACAACTCTTCTCAGAACGCGACGACCTGTTCACCGAACTCGTCGGCGAGTTCGTCTCCTACGCCGAAGAACAGGGATTCACGCCGGCGTTCGTCATGGTCGGACAACTGCGGTACGCGAAATACGAGGTCGAACACGGACCTGTTTACGGTGACTTGATGGAACGCCTCAACGAGGAGTTTTCAGACCTCGTGACCATCGATATGGCCCGACGCTTAGAGACCGACGACATCGAATCGCTGTACGTCAATCACGGCGAGGGCGGCCATTACAGCCCGGAGACCAACGAGCGAATCGCTCGGATTCTGCGTGAGGAAGTGTTCGAGCAGTCCGGTTAGCCGTCCGTTTCGTCAGCGTGCCCGAAATACAGCTCCTTTTGGTCCACGATGTTCCCGATTGTCGAACGGGTGACGCCAGCTCTGCGAGCGGTCGAGCGCTTGCTTTTCCCGCCCTCGATCTCCTCGATGACCGCCAGTGCGGTCTCGAAGTCCTCGTTCGGAATCAGCCCCCCAGCACCGTCGGCATCGAAGCCGAACGGTGGACGGCCAACGTGTTTGCCCGCGGCTTTGGCGGCGGCGATGCCCTCTTTGGTTCGCTCGCTTCCCACAGTCGTATCGAGTTCGGCGGCGATGCCGAGTGCGCGCAACATTGTCTGGTCGTCGGGTTCGGTGTTGTCTCCCGGTTCACCGATGCGCAGACCGGACTCGATGATGTGGACGGCGACGCCCGCCTCGACCACCCGCGTGATGCGGTCGTTCAAATCGCGCATATTCGTCGCAATTCGCGCGGCGTCGCACATGATGACGCGCTCGATTTCCCCACTCGTTGCGAGGTCGAACAACCGTTGGTGACCCGAAGAATCGTCGGTTCGTGTGTACGTCCCCGAATCCGAGAGAACGAGACCGTCGGCGGGGTCGATACCAAGCACGCGGGCGGCGTATTCGAGCGCCTCCTCGCGCTGTATATCCGTTGACTCCGTACCCGGTGCGGTACGGACGTAAATCGCCGTCTTCTGACTCATCGGCTTCTTCATCCTCACATCCAAGCGATGACGGATGTACCTTGCGCTCCGTTCCAGGGATGGCCATCATTCAGTATAAATCCTGATATTTAAAATACTACGTGTTCGAGACTCCTTCCTGAAAACAACCCCTGTTTTCAACTGGTGTGTTTTAAACACCCATCCTGTGCAAGCGACCGGGCCAAACACGAGGAGTCCGTCAGAGAAAGTAGTCGGAGGGCCACTCATGAATCAAACGGAGGCAACTCGATGAGTACAGTCGATGAGTATGTCCGTTGGTGGGCGAGGAAACCAAAGGAGTTCGTGAATGCGTTCGGTCCCGGATTGTTGTTCGCCGCGACCATTTTTGGAGCGGGTTCGACGTACATCCTCGCATCGAGCGGAGCGCAGTACGGGTATATGCTGCTGTTCATGCTGCCGCTTGCGGGACTCACCGATTTGGGAATGCGCGAGATGGCGGGCCGCCTCGGTGCAATCGACAAACCCCTGATGGAGTACATCCGTAACACCATCGGTGCGGGACCCTCGAAAGCACTCTCGATAGTTATCGCGTTCATCATGCACTTCTGGGCGATCTCGAACTACGCAATCGCCGGTGCGTTGCTCGCCTATCTGACGCCGCTCGACAACATATATTTAGGCGTCATCATCGCCGCCGGTATCGGGATTGCGCTGCTCGAACTCCGCGTCTACGAGCGCGTTGAAGTCGCTACCGCGGCCATCATCGGGACCATCTTTGCGATCTATGTGGTCCTCTTTTTCGACTTGAACCTCCCCATCCAGCAAGTGGCAAACGGATTCATTCCGACGATACGAACGAATTTCAGCTATCTCACGCTTCTCATCGGGATACTCGGGACCACGGTGTACTATCCGAACTTCTTCATCCAGTCGAGTATGCAGGACTCGAAGGACTGGTCCGATATCAAAAAATACCGCCAGGATAATATTGTTGGTATCGTTTTCGTCATTATCCTCAGCGCAGCGGTTATGGCAGTCACGGCGGCGACGCTCGAACCCGAGCCACTGACCCTCGTTGGACCCGGCCAGCCACTCGGGAAGGTTCTCGGCAGGTACGCGCTGACCGCGTTTGCGGTTGCGACGTTGCTCGCATCCTTTTCGTCTGCGACTGGAACGCTGTTCGGCGCTGGCTATCTCGTTCCGCAGGCGTGGGGACGCGAAACCGTCTTCGGGGACCGAGCCTTCCGGCGCGTCGTCGAAGTCCTCATCGTGATGTCGGTATGCTTCATTATTCTACTACTGGAGTTCACCGAGTTCACCCCGGTTCGACTGGGGATTACGATGCCCGCAATCAACGGCGTCATCGGGCTACCGATCACCGCAGTCGCGCTGTTTTATGCGAATGAGAAGTTCTTCGACCACCCCCGCTGGATGCGCGTCTGCTTCGGTATCGTCGTGGTGGTGATGTTCGCGCTCGCGGCGCTGACGGCACAAAGCCTGTTCAGTCAGATTATTCACTGGCTCTGAGCGGAACGATAGCCGTTATTTCACCTCATCGGAAATTCTAGAATTATGATTAGATACGAAACCTTTATCGTGTAGTTTTCAGTCTCTATTAGTGTGAATACTACTCGGTTTCCTCGAACACACAGCATCACTCGCTTCGCTCTCGTCGTCCTCGGCGTCGTTTGTGCGTACTACACCCTCTCACTCCTCCTGTCAGGGACTATCGCTGCCGTCTTCGAGCAGTTTTCGGATTCACTCGCGCTCTCGGTCGGTCCATCCGTCGTCGTCGTGCTCGTCGTCATCGCCGTGCTTGCCGGTGTTGGCATCACGACCATCGGACCCGGCGGCATCTTCCTGACGATTGCGCTCTATGCGCTCACGCCGCTCACACCGGGCACCATCGCCGGAACAGCACAAACGACGTTCATCGCCACGGGCATCGTCGGCACCCTGATGTACATCAAATCCGGCGAACTCACGAACGATACCAATCTAACGGTGACGGCGGTGCTCAGCGCCACCAGCATCGTCGGCGCGCTCTGTGGCGCGCTGGTGAACGCACACGTTTCGCGCGCGCTGTTCGGCATCCTTCTCGGGGCGCTTGCGAGTTTCACCGGACTACTCATCCTCTACCGCGAACGCCGCGGCCTCACGGCGCTTGGTACGCTCGACACCGAAACGACACGGGGGCGACTCCGAC
>DASSKS010000142.1:0-2692 GCA_035690245.1 Halococcus sp.
TCGCTGGGAAGGCAGTCGGATTCAAAGAAGCACTCGAACCCGAATTCGCAGAGTACGCAGCACAAATCGTCGAAAATGCGAAGGCGCTCGGCGAGCGAATGGGAGAACACGGTCTTTCGCTGGTTTCCGGTGGCACTGACACCCACCTCGTGCTCTGTGACCTGCGGGATTCGCACCCGGACACGACGGGCAAGGAAGTCGAGGAAGCCTTAGAGGACACTGGAATCGTGCTGAACGCGAATACTGTGCCGGGCGAAACCAGAAGCCCGTTCGTCGCCAGCGGGATTCGGGCGGGCACGCCCGCGCTCACGACACGAGGATTCGATGACGATGCCTGCCGGGAGGTCGGAGACTGCATCGCGCACGTGGTTGACGCGCCCGACGACGAGGACGTAAAGGCAGAGGTTGCGGCGGATGTAGACGCGCTCACGGAACGGTTCCCACTCTACGAATAAGTGCAATCCGGGGCGTTGATTAGCGCGGCCCGCCCCGTTTCTGTATGACCAACGTCATCGACGGCAACGCCGTCGCCGACGGGATTCGCACGGACCTCGAAGGCTGTATCGACACTCTCGACGCGGCGGGCGTCACTCCGGGACTCGCCACTGTTCTCGTGGGCGACGACCCCGCGAGCGAAACTTACGTGTCGATGAAACAGCGCGACTGCGAAGAACTCGGGATGAACGGCATCCACGTCGAACTCGCTGGCGATGCCTCTCCCACGGAACTCTATGACACCATCGAGGATTTGAACGACGACCCCGCGGTGCATGGCTATCTCGTCCAGGACCCGGTTCCAGACCACATCGACTACCGAGAAGTCATCCGCCGCATTGACCCGGCAAAGGACGTGGACGGCTTCAATCCAGAAAACGTCGGTAGACTCGTCGCTGGCGACGCCCGATTCAAGCCCTGTACGCCCCACGGCATCCAGAAACTCCTCGAATCGGCAGACGTTGACCCCGAAGGGAAGGATGCCGCTATCGTCGGACGCTCGCGCATCGTCGGCAAACCGCTTGCCAACCTGTTGATGCAGAAAACCGAAGGCGGCAACGCGACTGTGACAGTCTGTCACTCTCGGACTGCTGACCTCGCGGCCAAAACCCGCGCTGCCGATATCGTCGTCGCGGCCGTCGGCGTCCCGGAACTCATCGACGGTTCGATGCTTTCAGATGGTGTGGTCGTCATCGACGTGGGTGTGAATCGCGTCGATGCCGATACCGAGAAAGGCTACGAACTCGTCGGCGACGTGGAGTTCGAGAACGCAAAGGAAAAGGCGAGCGCCATCACGCCCGTACCGGGTGGCGTCGGCCCGATGACCCGCGCGATGTTGCTCTATAATACCGTGAAAGCGGCAAGCGCACAGGAGGGTGTCGAGGTCGAGTTGCCCTAACGCAGACCGGCGTCACTCGTTTTCTTGGGCGTCTTTACAGGCCTTCATCACGACCTTGTTCATCGCGGGATGGGCGTGGATGAGGGTGGTTGCGAGGTCATCGACCGTTGCCCCGTACCTGATGGCTGGCGTGACCTCGTGAATCAACATTGAGGCCTCGTGGCCGATGATATGACAGCCGAGGATTTCACGGGTTTCTGGGTCTGCGAGTACCTTGGCGAATCCGTGGTCGAGTTTCAATGCCCGGCTCATTGCGGTGTCGGTGAACTCAGCCCGACCCACGACGTACTCCTCACCAGCGTCTTCCAGCGCTGATTCGGTCTGTCCGACGGCCCCAATTTGAGGTTCGGTGAAGACGGCGTGGGGCAACGCGGTGAAATCGGCTTCTCGTCCCGCCTCGCGGGCAACGTTGTCGATGACGATTTCGCCCTCGTAGTCGCCCGAGTGTTTGAACATCCCGTTGTCCGCGATGTCGCCCATCGCCCAGACACCGTTGACGTTCGTCCTGAGTTGGTCGTCGGTCTCGATGAAACCGTTGTCGTTCGTCTCGACGCTCGTCGCCTCCAGATTAATACCATCAGTATTCGGTCGGCGGCCGAGTGCGACCAGTAACTCCTCACCTCGTGCCTCGATTTCATCGTCGTCTTCGGATTCTGCGGTGACGGTGATTTCTTCGTCGGATTCTGCGACTTCATCGGCCCGATAGCCTGTATGCACCTCGTGACGAGCGCTTGCGATGTCGGTGAAGGATTCTGCGACTTCGTCGTCCTCCCTCGGAACCAGCGTGTCTTCCATCTCGATGAGCGTCACATCAGTGCCAAACGATTCGAAGTAATAGCCGAGTTCTGCGGCGATGTAGCCACCGCCGAGGATGACGAGGCGGTCTGGGGGGTCTTCGAGTCGGATGGCGTCGGTACTGGTCATGTAATCTACGCTGTCGAGTCCGTCGATTGCGCCGGGAATCACCGGTGTGCTTCCGCCCGCGATGACCACTTTCTCTGCGGTGTGTGTCTCGCCAGTCTCGGTGATTTCGACGGTGTAATCGTCCACGAATCGTGCTTCTTTCTGAAATAGCGTTAGGTTTTCCTCCCCTCGTTTGTTCTGTTCCTTTCGGCTGGCGGCGTCTGCGAGTTCGTCGTTCACCTCTCTCACAAATTCGCCGAAATGGACTTCTTCGATGTTCGCGTCGATGCCAAACTGGTCGGCCTCGCGGATTTGATTGGCGACGTTCGCGTGCTGGATGAGCATTTTCGAGGGGTTACAGCCGCGATTGAGACATAGCCCCCCCACTGGACCCTT
>DASSKS010000143.1:0-2651 GCA_035690245.1 Halococcus sp.
GCGGAGTCGTTCTTCGAACCGTTCGTAGAGAAAGGAGAGAAACGCGAGCAGAAGGTCTTGTTTCGTATCGTAGTGGTAGTGAAGCGCGGCCTTGCTTTTGGTCGATTCGTCCGCAATATCCTGCATCGTTAGATTCGCATAGCCGTGCTTACAGAGCGCGCGATAGGTCGCGTGCATGAGTTCGTCGGTGGTATCGGTCATCCGTCGTGCTAACTAACCAGTCAGTCAACTAAATACCTTCGGTACTTCTCGACTCAACGAGTCGGACGTTCGAGATGACCAACGTGTTCCGGTTCGCAATAGTCTACGCTCTCGGAACTGACCGTAAAAACGAGTTGTCGTTTAGTTGTTCGTGCGCGCGACTGTCAGCCGACTTACTGTCGGGTGAGGTTGGTCGCTCGCGGTCCTTTGTCCGCCTGTTCGATGTCGAATTCGACTTCGGTGTCCTCTTCTAAGTCCGGGCCGCCGATGTCCTCCATGTGGAAGAAAACGTCCTCCTCGGAGTCCTCGGAGTCAATGAAGCCGTAACCGCCCGTGTCGTTGAAGAAATCAACCGTACCTGTCGCCAGTGCATTTCTCGAAATGCACCCGCCACATAAAAACCTGCGCAAAATCTTGCCGAATCGCGTTCGTTACTCCCACGCACTGGCGGTTCCGTGACACAAGACTCATTTCACTCCCCTGTGTTAGCTCCATAAATGCCCTCCCGCGCGCGTCGATTGCTGGACAACACGTACGAGCGCCTGCTCGAACGCGAAATCGACGGCGCACCCACTCACGTCGCTGTGATTCAAGACGGCAACCGCCGGTATGCGAGCGAACACGGCGCGGAAACGTCCGACGGTCACCGCGAGGGCGCACGAACGACCGAGGCACTCCTCGAATGGTGTGACGAATCCGGTATCGAAGAACTCACCCTCTATACCTTCTCGACCGAGAACTTCGAGCGCCCGCCCGAAGAACGCGAAGAACTGTTCGACCTCATCGAGCGCAAACTCTACGAGTTTGCCGACGCAGAGCGCGTCCACGAGGGCGAGGTCCGTATCCGCGCCATCGGCGAAATCGAGCGCCTACCAGCACGCCTGCAGGATGCCGTTGCCCACGCAGAACGCCGCACTCGGGGGTACGACCGCCTCCAACTCAACATCGCGCTCGCGTATGGGGGCCGGGCCGAGTTGTTGGGTGCGGCCCGCGATGTCGCTCGTGCCGTCGAGACCGGAGAACTTGCCCCCGGAGACATCGACACTGAAGAAATCGAGCGCCGTCTCTGCGAAGGACCGGCCAGAGCTGTCGATTTAATCATCCGAACTGGTGGAGATGAACGCACCTCGAACTTCCTGCCGTGGCACGCAAACGGCAACGAGGCCGCGGTCTTTTTCTGTACGCCCTACTGGCCGGCCTTCTCGAAGACCGACTTCCTGCGCGCGATTCGTACCTACGAATCCAGAGAGCAGTCGTGGCGACGCACCCGCGCACGGCGCGCGCTCGCGCTGGTTCGGGCGGTGGGCGGTGCGGAACTCTCTGAAGCGCGCGCTATCGTGGAGCGATTTCGTGAGTACCTCCCGCGAAGCGAACTCGAAGGTGTCGAAGAGGAAGGCGAGTCGGCGGCCGCCGACTGATTTGTTAGTGTCCGTAGCGGCGCTGTCGGTTCTGATAATCGCGTATCGCCCGGAGGTACTCGCGTTTGCGAAAGTCCCGCCAGTTCACATCAGTAAAGTGCAGTTCGGAGTACACCGACTGCCAAATCATGAAATCCGAGAGTCGCTCCGCGCCGGTTTTGATGACCAAATCGGGAGTGGTCTGAAAGACTAACCGACTCTCGATGGCGTCGCCGTCGATTTCGTTGGGTTCGAGTGTGCCGGCTTCGACTTCGGTGGCAACCCCTCTGACTGCGGCGGCGAACTCGTGTTTGCCACCGAGACCGATGCTGACTTGAATGGGCGTGGCGGCGCGTTCTGCGTCCTCCGGCCCTCTGACAGCGAGTTCTCGGGGGGCGTCACACCGCTCGAACACCCGCCGGATGGTCGGCACAGCACCGGTATCGAGCACGCTCACGTAGACGAGCACGCGCTCGGTTCCGTACTCAAACGCCCACTCGAAGAAGTCTTCGAGAGTTCGATAGGCACCCTGCTCTAAGAGGTCGCGCTCGGTGATGACGACCGCGACACGTTTCGGCAGCGGAGCGTCGTTCCGGCGGATGCGGGCGGCGAGATAGCGGTCGTACAGACCCACACGAGGCAAAACGGGCCGGTGGGCCTAAACCTCACGTATTTGACCCCACCTTTTGCTGCACTCGCTCACTTCGTTCGCTCGCTGGCAAAATCTGGACCAAAAGCCTCCTCCCTCCCGTTGGTCGGTCGTCAGCCCGCTCGCTCACTCCTTCGGAAGAGCTTCGCTCTTCCGTGCTCTCGTTCGCCTTCGGCTCACGAGAACATCGGAGTTCGCTCGCGGTAGGACTGCTATCCGCTCCGCTTCCGCACCGCAGGCCACGCGCCTCCCCAACCGATTCGACTCCCACTTTTTTACTTCGGGGGTTCGCGCTCACTTCGTTCGCGCTCAACCCCTCGCAAAAACCTGGACTAAAAACTGCCGCTCACTCGGCCTGCGGCCTCGTTCACGGTTCGGTTGCTTACCCGCTCCGCTTCCGCACC
>DASSKS010000144.1:0-8016 GCA_035690245.1 Halococcus sp.
CACCGACGGACCATCGTAGGAGAGCGCTTCTTCGATGACTTCTTCGACTTCATCGTAGCTCTCCATTCGAAAGCCCCGAGCACCGAACGCTTCTGCGAGCGTGGCGAAGTCGGGCATCCACGGGTACTCAGACGCCATCCGTCGGCCCTCGAAGAAGCCGTCCTGCCACTGGCGCACCATCCCGATTCCTTCGTTGTTGAGGATGAATACGGTAATGTCGAGGTTCTCTCTGACGGCGACCGCGAGTTCTTGCAGCGTCATCAAGAAGGAGCCATCGCCGTCGAAACAGACCACCGACTGGTCGTCATCGACGGCTTCGCCGTCTGCTCGTTGCTTCTCCGAAGCAACGGTGTCTGCCGCGATTCGCGCACCGATGGCCGACGGCAATCCATACCCCATCGTGCCCAGTCCGTGCGAAGAGACCCACGTCCGGGGCTGGGTGTACGTCCAGTACTGGCAGGCCCACATCTGGTGTTGGCCGACGCCCGTGGTGACGATGGTATCGTCGGGCGTCGCGGCATCGACGGCTTCGACGACGAACTGCGGTTTCAGAGGTTCGTCCTCGTCCATCGCGTAGTCCATCGGGTAGTCTGCCTTCCACTGGCGGCACTGTTCTCGCCACTCCTGAAAGCGCTCGCCAGGTGCGTCCAGTTCGTCACCCACCTGCTCGATGACGGTGCCGGCATCACTGAGTAATGGATAGTCGGCCTCGATGTTCTTCGAGATTTCCGCGGGGTCGATGTCCGCGTGGATGAGTTCTGCCTCCGGCGCGAACGTTTCGATTCCTCCGGTGAGGCGGTCGTCAAAGCGCGTTCCGATGGCGAACATGACATCACAGTGAGAGACAGCCATGTTCGCATAGCCCGTGCCGTGCATTCCGGCCATCTCCAGTGCGAGGTCGTGGTCTTCGGGGAAGACACCAATAGCGGGCATCGTCGTCACCACCGGAATCCCGTACTCGGTGGCGAATTTTCGTAGTTGAGTACTCGCCTCGGCTTTGAGCACGCCGCCGCCCGCGAGAATCACGGGTTTTTCGGCGCGCGCGAGTGCCGATGCGGCTGCCTCGACTGCCTCCTCGTCGGCGCGTTCGGGTGGGTTGTAGGTGTCGGGCGTCTGCCCTGCTTCGGGTTCGCGCTCAGTCGCGCCGTTCGTCACGTCTTTTGGGAGGTCAACCAGTGTCGGACCTTGCCGGCCCTCGCCCGCGAGCGCGAATGCCTCACCAACCGTGTCGCCAACGGTGTCTGCGTCCCCTGCGAAGTAGTTCTCCTTCGTGACGGGTGCGGTTACGCCGGTGGTGTCTGTCTCTTGGAAGGCATCCGTACCGACCATATCCGATGGAACCTGTCCAGTCAGTGCTATCAACGGGTCAGAATCCATCGAGGCGTCGGCAATCCCAGTGACGAGGTTCGTCGCTCCGGGTCCCGAGGTCGCCAAGCACACACCCGGCTTCCCCGAGACGATGCCGAAGGCGTCGGCGGCATGGGCCGCCCCCTGTTCGTGGGCCATCGTGACGTGATTCAACTCTGAATCGTAGAGCGCGTCGTAGACGGGCATAATCGCGCCGCCTTGCACCCCAAAGAGGTACTCGACGCCCGTGTTTTCGAGCGCGCGCACGACCGACTCCGCACCGGTTGTCACGGGTGTTTCGGCGGTTTCTGATTCATCTGCCGTCTGGATTTCGGTCGGCTCCTCTGTTCGTTGGGTCGGTTGGCCCTCGCTCATTGCCGACTCCTCCGTGGTTCTGGTGTGGTGGCTCGTGGTCGATACGTTCGTCGTGGTCGGTGTGTCTGCGGTTTTGGTTGTCGGTGTCGATGTTTCATGTATCCGGTATCGGCGGCTGTCGCGCGTGCTGTTCGCTGTATGGTTGGTCCATCAGTCGGGGTGAGAGAATGTGTAGGGGCTAGACCCCTACAATAATGAGTCCGCGCACACCCGCCGCGTCGCTCAGGGTTTGCGTACCCGCGGCGACGGTCGGTCGGGTCATCGTATCCGTTCCATTCTGCGGGACGGTAATAACCTTTGCGTGCAGTGCAAACCTTGCCCCGGACAGGCGAGACGAGCGCCGCCCGCGGCTGGTGGGCGGGAGCGTTCCGTGCGGCCATTCTCAGGCATTAACCCCCGTGCGTTCGCTCTCGGGCCGTTCGATGCCGACCTCGCGCGCGAAGCGTTCGAGCACGCTCATCGTGACGCGCTCCTTCTCGGCCCCGAAGTCCTTCACTCGACGGGTGCATTCGCGTACCTCGTCGTCAGTCGGTCGGAATCCGGCCTCGTGGAGGCGCTCGCGCACCGAGTGCGTGCCCGTGTGTTTGCCGAGGACCAATTCCCTACTCGCGCCGACCATCTCGGGAGTCATCACGCCCGGTTCGAACGTGTCTGAGTTCTCGATGACGCCCGCGGCGTGGATGCCCGACTCGTGGCTGAACGCATTTCCGCCTACGATGGGCTTGTTCCCCGGCGTGTCGATGTCGCTCGCGCGCTCAACCAGCCGTGAGAGTTCGGTGATGCGGGCGGTGTCGATGCCCGTATCCACGTTGTAGAGCGATTCGGCACTCATCACGACTTCTTCATACGCGGCGTTGCCGGCGCGCTCGCCGATGCCATTCACACTCACTTGGGCCTGCGCTGCACCGGCCTCGAATCCGGCGAGCGCGTTCGCCGACGCTAGCCCGAAGTCGTCGTGGGGGTGAACGTCCACCTGTGCGTCGGTGTGCGCACAGACTATCTTGATGAGGTCGCCCATCCGCGTGGGTGTCGCCACTCCGCAGGTGTCAGGAATGTTTATCCAATCGACGCCGACCTCCGAGACGGCCTCAATGACCTCCATGAGGTACTCGTTGTCGGTACGAGTGGCGTCCATCGGCGAGAACATCACCGACACACCCGCCTCGTTCGCGCGCTCTACAGTGCTGACCGAGCGTTCTGTGACCTCCTCGCGGGTGGCGTGCATCGAATCTTCGATTTGGACATCGCTCGTCGAGACGAAGATGTGGACCATCTCGACGCCCGAATCGAGCGCCGCCTCGACATCTTTGTCGACCACGCGGGCCAACCCACAGGTCGTGACATCCGTGCTTTCGGCGATGTCGCGCACGGCCTCGAACTCGGCATCCGAGTTCACCGGGAAGCCGGCCTCGATGACGTGAGTACCCATCTCGGAAAGCACAGCCGCTATCTCGCGCTTATCGTCGTAGCTGAACGAGGTGCGTGGCGACTGCTCGCCGTCGCGCAGCGTCGTGTCGAAAATTCGTACTGTATCTACTTCAGTCGTATCTCCCAGTGTGCCCTGGAAGAACTCGATCCGCCGGGGATGCCGACGAATCCTCCGTGTTGTGGTGGGACATTGCACTCGACTCCAAGCCAATCGCACATATAAACCTGCCGCTCCGAAATCGCCAGTTGTTCTGAATTCACCCCTCGAATCCGAAAATCGCCAGCAGTCAACGCATGGGGACCCTCGAAATTTCCTTATATCACACCGAAGCATACGGTGCAACCGAACGGGCGAATGCGCAAAGCAGTGATATATCCGTGCGGATTTGGGGAGAAATTATCGACCGTGCGCTCGCGCGCAGTGCCAACCGGTGGAGACGAGGGTTTTTCTTCGGGCGCGATGAGACTCCCACATGAGCGATTTCGACCTCGACTTACAGGCCGTCGAAACCGAGATAGCAGACGAAAGCGAGGGCGAACGCGCAAACCGGGTGGTTCTCGGGGTGCTCGACGGCCGAACGCCCGACGACGAATGGGTCGAAGAAGTCGAAGACGACGCCGTGCTCGTCCTCGCCGTTCAGGGCGACCTCAATCGTCTCGCCAGTGGATTCGCCCACGACATCCGCGAGATGGGCGGCGAACTCATCCACTTCAGGAAGTTTTTATTGGTGACGCCGCCCGGAGTCTCAATCGACACCGACCGGCTTGACTGACGAATTTTTGCGACGATTGGGTTCGTGTCGGCACTCGTATAATATTCTCCGTAGATATCAATAACACAGGACGAGTTGTGGGTCTGACTTAAACTGCTTTGCATTGAACCCAAGATATAACTGAATCCGTCGAGATGGGTGTGAACGTAATCCATGGCGAACGACACCACAGAGGAAACGGAACGATGGGAGTGGCAAGGTTCTCATCGTCGAGACGAAACGGACACCGACGTAGAGAACACGAGTTACGGCCCGACACGACGTGGAGTGATGAAGGGAATTGGTGGTCTTGCTGCACTATCGATGTCGGGTGCGACGATAGCAGAGGCAGAGGACATACTGACTGATTCGGTTCCATCCGACCCGCACACGGTCGATACGTACCGGTCGATAGTCGATGCAATCGTCCCCCGAACACCGGAACTCGAAGACGAACTCGGACCGGAGCACGTTCCCGGCGGTCTCGATATCGAACTGGAGAAGTTCCTCATCTGGGACTTCAACCACTTCCAGGAGATTCGCGCCGAGATGGTCACGAAGAACAACCTGCTCGACCTCGATTCCGCGGACCCACAGATGCCGGCGAGTCTGTTCGAGGTCGGTCTCGATATCACTGGTTCGGGTGGTCTCCTCGACGGTATCTCGGATTCCTCTGCCCTCGACGCGGTGTTGAACCTCGCGGGCCTCAGCCTCACTGACCTCCTCGACCTCGGTATTGATACGGACGCGCTCGAAGAACACCTCACGTTCGGTCCGGTCGAGCACTACGAGGTCTCCTTTGCGGACCTCGACAGCGCAGAGGGACCCGCCGCGCTCGACCTGCTCGTGGAGACGGCGAACGGGACGACCCACCGCGTCGTCCAGAACTACCCTTACGCGCCGGCGTTCACGTTCGTCTTCGACATCGTGGCCGCCGAGTTCATCGCACGCGGGAAGAACGAGGACGCCAGCTCGCGTGGTAGCGAGAAATTTCCCGCCGGTGGCACCTTCGCACGGCTCTCTCGGCAGGACCGACTCCGCTGTCTCTGGACCATCGTGGACGGGAGTGTCATCGACCGACTCGACGCCCTCCTCTCACCGTTCGTCCCCCAACTCGGCATCCTGAAGTTCGTCGTGATGGCGGTCAACGGTCTCCACGGCTTCGGCTACTACACCGAGTGGTCGGGATACGGCAACACGAAGATGGACGCGCCGAACGACAGAGAACTCATTACACCTGCTGGCGAGGTCCAGAGCCGCGATCAAACCAACTATCCCGGTCCGGCACCCGGCTACGCCGCCGACTGGCGACACGCCGTTCCCGGCGGGTTCGACGACCCGGATGTGGATGAACTGAATCTCCCGAGCGACCTCACGGGCGAGGACGTTATCGACGGTACCGGAGGTGAGACGTAATGAGGGACCCGGATGTCGTCGTCATCGGTGCCGGTGCGGACGGCCCGGCGACCGCGTGGAAACTCGCCCACGACCACGGTCTCGACGTGCTCGTGCTCGAAGGCGGCGCGTGGCACGGAAATGAAAAATGGCCCCAGCCACACGCCGACGCGGGCGGCACGGTCAGCACGGACCCTGACGACCTCGATGGAAAACTCCTCGACGACCAGTTCACCCACTACGAGGCCGACGCCAACGACCCCACGTGGGGATACCTTCGAGTAGGACCCGCAGACCACTCGCGCGCACCGTGGTTCCGCAACCTCCATCAGAACGCCTTCATCTGGCAGATCGCCGCAGTCGGCGGCACGTCGCTCCATTACTTCGCAAACCACCCACGGGCCTACCCCTACGCGATCAACGAACAGCCACACTGGCCCATCAACTACGAAGAACTGGTGCCGTACTACCAGCTCAACGAAGAACTCACGAACACACAGCAGGCCCCCATCACCGCAAAGGAAGAGGTGTTCATCGAAGGTGCGAAGGGTGTCGGATACGACCGCATCGACACCGTAAACGTCACCGAGACGGGCTGGCGGCCACAGAACAACGCCATCACCAAGCCGCCGGAGTATCTCGACTCCGAGTATGAAGGTTCGTTCAGCTACGACGACGGTTTTCGTGGTGATCCGCTCGTCGGCGACGAGTTCCAAGGGGCCTCCTCACCCGTGGACGCGCCGGTACGCAAGAAATCTCGCAAGTCCAGCAACGTCGCCTACGTCCCCCGCGCGCTCGATACGAACGAGAACCCGGACCAAGGAAACGTCGCCATCCGTCCGAACGCATTTGTTACAAACATCAATGCAGCCGAAGGAGCCGGGAATCTCGAAGCAACAGGTGTGACGTTCCGCGATTCGTGGTCCGGGCAAACCCAAACCGTTGACGCGGACACGGTGGTGCTCGCAGCGGGCTGTATCGAGTCCCCGCGGCTCTGGCTCAACTCGGGGCTGCCGGACGACGGCTGGGTCGGCAAGGGACTCACGACCCACTGGTTCGACTGGGTCGTCGGCGTCTACGACGACGAGACGGTCGCAAACATCAATCCCGAGGCAGAACACATGGACCCGTACGTCGGCCAGAACTCGGCCGTTCGCTTCGACAAACCCGGTGTCGGCGGTCTCGAAGACATCGGGATGACTCCCGGACTCGTCTCCTATGCGGATTACCTGTTCACGGAGGCAGGTTACAGCTTCGATACACCGACGGACCCGGACGAACCGTGGGACACCCGTGGGTATATCGTTGGCGAGGAACTCAAGCGCCGGATGTCGAACTACAAGCAGACGAAGGCCATTCTGATGCTCACCGGCGACCTCCCTCGGCAAGACAACGGCGTCTCGCTCGATGATACCTTTGCCGACGAACACGGTCCCGTCCCGAAGGTCAGGTGGGAACCGCACCCCGACGACGACGCGAAACGCGACGAGCTGGCTCGGATTGCCGCGAACATCCATCGAGAAGCGGGTGCAGAGCACGTCCACCGGGCCGAATGGCCACCGCTGCTGTTGCATATGCAGTCCTCGATGGGGATGGGCCGCGTGCTCGACGAGAACGCAGAAGCGTATAATGTCGACCGGCTGTTCATCGCCGACCACTCCGCGCTCGCCAACAGCCTCGGTGGTCCGAACCCGACGAACACCGGGCAGGCGCTTGCGCTGCGGACCGCCGACCAAATCGCCGACATCTACTTCTAATCTCCCGTTCTCGGTTCGTTTTTGTCCGAGGTCGAACAGTGGCCCTCACACCGAACTACACGAAAGTCAGGAAATGCCCGTCGGGGTCACGAACTCGAATACCCGTATCGAGGTGCTCGACCGAACAGATCGACTCCCGCACGCGGTCGAGCGCGGCTTCTGGGTCCTCGACCGCCAGCCCGAGGTCAACGTGGACACCGCCGCGCGCGTCGGCCAATCCCAACTGTGGCTCCCAGAGTTCGAGGTCGAACGCCCCTGCCGAGAGACGGGTTCGGCGGCGTTCACTTCCTTGGTCGATGATTTCCAGTCCGAGCGCCGTGTAGAACTCCTCTGCCCGTTCGAGGGCTTCGACTTCGAGGACGACTTCGAACACGCCGCAAATTCCTGCTCCCGACTCATCAGATTCACCGAGTTCGACGCAGTTCCCATCGATATCGTAAAAATACAACGAGCGAGAGCTTCCGAAGGTGTGTTCGTCGAGGTCAAAAGTACTCGAAAGGCGGTCGTACCAGTCGTCGTATTCGCCCGCTGGAATCGAGAGCGCGTAGTGGGTGTGAAGCCCGCCGCGGGGCGTGCTCGAAGGCCGGCGGAGCACGAGGTCGGTGTCGCCAGCCGCGAAAACGACTTCGTCGTCGCTTTCGCGCACGGTATCGAGGCCGAGATGCTCGCGGTAAAATTCGCCTGCGCGGTCTGTGTACTTGACTTCGAGAGCGAGCCAGCGGAGTGCCGAAATCATGGTCGGTAAACGACCCACGACGATATAAATATCGGCCACCGATGCGCTGATTGGCCGTCGGCCCGAGTGTCGGGTATGCCATTAAAAGAGTCTGGCAAAGCCGACTACGCAGAAATCGACCGGTTCGACGGCGGTATCGGCTGGATTGCCTATCCAGAGGAACGAATGCAACGCGCGACCCACGCGCTCGCAACTGATGACGGCGTGTGGGTAGTGGACCCGGTCG
>DASSKS010000145.1:0-2437 GCA_035690245.1 Halococcus sp.
CGCGAGCAGAGAGTGGTACGCGAACGAAGTGAGCGTACCCGACGAGTAAAAAAGTGGTGGCGGAGGCGTGTGGCGCGGTGCGGTTATTTGTAGTCTGGAATTCGTTTTAGACGAGTCGGCTGCTATTACGATATTCACTACTCGTCTGTGTCCTCGGGCACGATTCTGGCGAGTCGCATTGCGTTCGCCGTGACGGCGCTCGTCATTCCGACATCGCCCGCGAGAATGGCGAGTGCGACCGAGACGTACCCCAGCGGGATGCCGACCGCGAGGAGTGCCTTCACACCCAGACTTCCATAGATGCTTTGGCGAATCACCCGCGTCGCCGTCCGTGAGAGGTCATAGAGGTAGGGAAGTTTCGAGAGGTCATCCCCCAAGAGCGCGATGTCTGCGGTCTCGATGGCCGTATCGCTGCCCGCTGCGCCCATCGCAATCCCCACCGAGGCAGCCGCAAGCGCCGGCGCGTCGTTGACGCCATCGCCGACCATCGCTACGCGCCCGCCGTCTGTGAGGTCTTCGATAACGGTGACTTTCTCCTCGGGGAGTAATTCGGCGCGGTACTCCTCGATTCCCACAGTTTCAGCGACCGCCCGTGCAGTGCCCTCGTTGTCTCCCGTGAGCATCACGGTGTGCAGGCCTGCCGAACGGAGTGATTCAACCACACGAGCGGCGTCCCGCCGCACCGCATCCGCCACCGCGATAACCCCTTCGAGTTCTTCGTCGGTTCCGACGAGTACGACTGTCTTTCCTTCGGATTCGAGTCGCGGAACGGCCTCTCCGAGCAGGTCGAGACAGTCGTTCCGACCCGCACAACGGCTCTCAGTCTCGACAGCGATGCCTCCATCGGTGGCGAGATGGACGTGGTCGAGGTCGAATTCCAACTCCTCGAATAATGCCGGTGTACCCGCGTAGTGTGAGACACCATCGAGTGACGCGCGGACGCCCCGGCCCGTGATGGCCTCGAACCCCTCGACATCGGGTTTCGGAACCCCCTCATGGACCGCGTGCTCGGTGATTGCCGCGCCGACCGGGTGTTCGCTGCGCGCTTCGAGACCGCGCGCACAGCGGAGAACGTTCTCCGTATCGTTGTCGTTCAGGGGAACGATGTCTGTGACCTCCAATTCACCGGTGGTGAGCGTTCCCGTTTTGTCGAACACAACGGTATCGACCTCGCCCATCGCTTCGAGATACGTGCCGCCCTTTACGAGTACACCGTTTCGCGCGGCGCTCGTCACGCCCGAAACCACGCTCACTGGAGTACTGATGACGAACGCACAGGGACACGCGATAACGAGCAAGGAAATCCCTCGAAGGAACCACGTCTCCCACGCCGCACCCAAAAGCGGCGGAACGGTGGCCGTCACGACGGCGGCGGCGACGACAATTGGTGTGTAGTAGGCAGAAAACCGCTCGATGAAGCGCTCGCGGTCGGTCTTTTTCGTCTGTGCGCCCTCGACCAATTCGGCGATGCGCGCGAGGGTGTTCTCAGAGGAATCGCTCGTGACCTCGATTTCGAGATAGCCCTGCTGGTTTATCGTCCCGGCGAACACGTCGTCGCCGGATTCTTTCCCGACTGGGACGCTTTCGCCGGTGATTGGAGCCTGATTAATGGTACTAAATCCGTCGATGACCTCGCCATCCATCGGCACTTTCTCACCGGGTTCGACGGCGACGATTTCGCCGATTTCTATCTCCTCTACGGGAATCTCGGCTGAGGAGCCGTTTCGTTTGACCACAGCGGTATCGGGGGACAGCGAGAGGAGTTCCGTGAGCGAGTTGCGCGCCCGGTCCACGGAGTATCGTTCTAAGAGTTCAGAGAGATTGAACAGCACGGCGATGGTCGCGGCCTCGAAAAACAAATCGGCATCGGTGACGAGCGAGACGCCGGTCGCGCTCAGGATGGCGACGCTCATCAAGAAGTCGATAGAGAGGTCGAGCGTGCGCGCCGCGGAGAGACCCTCGCGGACGATTCCCGCCCCACCGACACCCACTGCAAGCAGAAAAAGAAGGTCAGCAACGGAGAGTTCAGCACCGAAAATCGCTACGACGCTCGGATTCGCCGCGATGAAAAAGTGAACGAGGAGACCGGCAACGAAAGCGATGCCGGCGAGGAGTGTCCGTACTGCCCGTGGAGTCCGCCAGACCGAGCGCGGGGTGTGTTCGTCGCTATTCTGCTCCTCACACTCGACCTCGTAGCCGACCGACTCGAGTGTGTCGGCGATGGTCTCGGGGTCGGTCGCTGCCGGGTCGTAGGTAATCCGTACTGTTCCGGTCGCCGGCCAGCACTCGTGCTCACAAACGCCGTCGAGTGCCGAGAGCGCGCGTTCGACTGTGCCGGCACACGACGGACAGTCCATTCCGGGAATCGAGAACCGAAGCACCCGCTCCGTACCGGGGTGCGCGTCGTCTTCCGGGAACGAAGGCCCAGCATCCTCAA
>DASSKS010000146.1:0-6835 GCA_035690245.1 Halococcus sp.
CTTCGCCCAGCGCCAACTCATCGAGCAGTGTATGGTGCTCGGCGATGGCGAGAAGTTCGTGAGCGCGCTCATCGTTCCAAACGAAGAGCGCGTCCGCGAGTGGGCCACAGAGGAAGGAATCAGTCTCCCCGAGGATACACAGGAACTCTGTCACGACGAGCAGCTACAAGCGCGCATCAGAGAGGAGGTCGAGGACGTAAATGAGAACTTCGAGGACCACGAGCAAATCAAACGCTTCGCGCTCGTTCCCGAGGAATTCACCGAAGACAACGACCTCATGACACCCACGATGAAGAAAAAGCGCCGGAACATCAGAGAGCGCTACGAGGCAGAAATCGAGCGCATCTACGGCAGATAGAATCCCTCGCGATTTCTCTGCGGGAAGTGGACGGCCTTAAGTGGTCCCGTTTCTTACCAATTCTCACATGGAGGGAGAGAGTGGCAACTGGCGGTAATCTGATAGCGCTCGTCGCCACCATCATCGGTCTCGGAGTCATCGCACAAGTGCTCGCAGACAAGTTTCGCGTGCCGAGCGTGCTGTTTCTCATCATTACGGGTATCCTCGTCGGGCCGGAAGTCCTTGGAATCGTCTCGCTTTCGTCGTTTGGGGGGTCGCTTTCGGTCATCGTGGGGCTGTCGGTGGCCATCATCATGTTCGAGGCGGCCTTTCACCTCAGAATCGAGAATTTTCGTGAAGCGCGCTCCACGACGGTTCGGCTCGTCACCATCGGCGCGCTGATTGCGCTCGTCGGCACGGCACTCTCGGTGCGCTTTTTCTTGGGTGCGGCGTGGGACCTCGCCTTTCTGGTCGGCGCGTTGCTCGTGGCGACTGGTCCCACAGTGATAACGCCAATCCTGCAAATCGTTCCGGTCAGAGACCGCGTCGCCTCTGCGCTCGAACTCGAAGGCGTCACGAACGACGTGGTCGCCTCGATACTCGCCGTTGCGGTGTTCGAGTTCGTCACGAGCGGCGAACCGGCCTCGTCGGTCGTCGTGGCGTTTGCCACCCAACTCGGTCTCGGCATCGTCGTCGGCGGTGTCGTCGCCGGTGTCGTCTGGTATATGCTCAATCGTGTGGACCTCTCGCCGGACAACGCGCCCCAAAACGCCCGACTCATCGCGCTTGCCGGCGCACTGGTGGCCTACGGGGGAGCGAACGGACTGGCGAGCAGTCTCCACATCGCCACCGAGGCATCCATCGCCGCGGCGGTCGTTGCCGGACTCGTCCTCGGGAACCTCGACATCCCCTACGAAGACACCATCGAGGCGTTCAAAGGCGACCTCTCGCTCGTGGTTCTTTCCTTTGTATTCATCACGCTCGGCGCGCTCATCAAATTCGATACGCTCGCTGCACTCGGACTCGGCGGGATTGCGGTCGTGCTCGCGGTCGCGCTCGTGATTCGACCGCTCATCGTGTTCGTTTCGACATACGGTGGACGGATGACGCTCCGCGAGAAAATCTGGATGGCGGCGGTCAGTCCGAGAGGCATCATCCCGGCGTCAGTCGCTACGCTGTTCGCGCTCCAACTCCGTGCGGAGGGGTTCAACGAGGCTGCAACCCTGCTTGCCGGAACCGTGTTTCTCGTCATCCTCGCAACGGTGGTGTTCGAGGGCGGTTTCGCAAGACATTACGCCGAGTTCCTCGACGTACTTCCCATGCGCGTCATCATCGTCGGCGGCGGCAAAGTCGGTCGGACGCTTGCCGCACGCCTAGAGGACCGCGGCGAAAACGTCGTCATCATCGAACACGACCAGACCGCCGTCCAGCGCGCCCGCGGGGAGGGGTTCACTGCGCGCGCGGGCAACGGCACCGACGCGGACGCCCTCCGGAGTGCAGGCGCGGACAACGCAAAAATCGTCGTCGCCGCCACGGGAGACGACGATTCTAACCTGTTGGTCGCCCAACTCGCAACCACGCGCTTTGGCGTCGAGCAGGTCATCACCCGGTTGAACGACCCCGAAAACGAGGACGTATTCGCCGATATCGGCGTGCGCACCATCTCCGAGACGCTTTCGACCGCGTGGGCCATCGACAACGCCATCGAGCGGCCCGCGATTTCGGACTGGATGACCGAACTCGGCCGGACAGGTGATGTACAGGAGTTCGAGGTCACCGCCGAGGGTATCGTTGGCCGAACCATCGACGACATCGGCAGCGACCTCCCCGATGGCTGTTTGATAGCGCTCGTCAGTCGGAATGGGGACAACCAAGTTCCCGAAGGTAATTTCACGCTCGAACACGGCGACAGCGTCACAGTCCTCGGCAGGAAAAACGATGTCCGCGAGGCGCTTTCACGCTTTCATCCACACGACTGATACCGGGCCGTCGCAATCACAGTTCCTATTAGCTCGCGCGGCGAAATCGAGAGCGTGTCAGAGACTACCCTCTACGAACGGCTCGGCGGAAAGGATGCCATCGAGACCGCCGTTGATGAGTTCTACGACCGCGTTCTCAGTGACGAACGCCTCGTGGACTTCTTCGAGGACACCCCGACGACCGAACTCCGCGCCCACCAGACACAGTTTCTCTCGTCGGTAACCGGTGGTCCAGTCGAGTATTCGGGCGACAATATGGCTGAGGCACACGCCCAATTCGACATTGACCACACCGATTACACGCTCGTCGCTGCCCACCTAGAGGACGCACTCGCCGTGTGTGACGTGCCCGCCGCAGACCGCAGAGAAGTGCTGGCGGCGGTCGAAGAACTCAGAGAACCCATCGTCGCTTCGTAATCCACATCGCTCGGACGCTTAGTTCGAATTTTTCAGTTCTATCATACAATCGACATCATCAACAAATTGAGTAGTCCATCGGCCGCAAGAACGAATGAATACAGTTACGGCCGCGAAAACTCGATGGCTGCACCCTGCCCGAAGCCGACACACTCGGTGGCGAGACCGCGCTCGACATCGCGGTTTTGCATCTCGTGGACCAGCGTCACCGGCAGGCGCGCACCGCTCGCTCCCAAGGGATGGCCAATGGCGATAGCGCCGCCGTTGACGTTGAAGATATCGTCATCAATCCCGAGTTGGCGCTGGCTGTACACCGTCTGGGAGGCAAACGCCTCGTTGAGTTCGACGAGACCGTACTCATCGATAGTTCTTCCAGTGCGTTCAAGCAGCCCCTCGGTGGCGGGCACCGGCCCGCTCCCCATCACTTCCGGCTCGACGCCGGCGACGTTATTGGAGCCGACTTCTGCGAGCACGTCGAGTCCGTGGTCGTCTGCGAACCCGCGACTCGTAATCAGCGTCGCGGCCGCACCGTCGGAGATTTGTGAGGAATTGCCCGGCGTCACCGTTCCATCGGCTTTGAAAACTGTCGGAAGGTCGGCGAGTTTTTCGGCGGTGGTTCCCGGTCGAAGCCCCTCGTCGGTGTCGATTTTCTCCTCGCCGTTGTCGATAGGGACTATCTGGTCGTCGAAACGACCCTCCTCTGTGGCCTCGACCGCGCGCTGTTGTGAGCGGGCGGCGTACTCGTCTTGAGCTTCCCGAGAGATGTCATAGCGCTCTGCGACCTCCTCTGCGGTCATGCCCATCTGGAGCTGGGCGACGTTGTGTTCTTCGTTCAGCCGAGGGTGGATGTTCTGTGAGTTCTGGCCCATCTTCGTCCGACTCATGTTCTCGACGCCACCCGCAATAACCGCATCGCGCTGGCCCGCCCGAATCGCATCCGAGGCCGAGATTATCGCCTGCGCCGAGGAAGCACACCAGCGGTTGATGGTGGTTGCGGGAACCGTCTCGCCCAAATCCGAGAGGAGGGAGATAACTCGGGCGACGTTGTTGCCCTGTTCGCCGCGCTGCTGGGCACAGCCCCACATCAGGTCGTCGATGTCCTCGCCCGCGAGTCCAGTTTCGGTGAGGATTTCGTTTATCAACGGAATCGAGAGGTCTTCGCTGCGAACCTCAGAAAAGACGCCGTCCTCTTTTCCTTGCGGGGTGCGGTACGCTGCCGCGACGACTGGTGTCGTATCGACCATGTTCGATGTCCGTACCGTATCGTGTTAAAGCCATTCAAACCCGAAGTCCTTTCACTGTCGTTTACGACCGAGCACGACCACCGCTTTCGGGTGGCTCAACGGAGTTCGACGGTCTTATTCGTCTGGATAGCCTACTCAGTTGAGAATGAGCAGTCCGGAACTGGACGTCGTCGAATTCCTGCTCACGACACACGTCTACAACGACACCACAGAACGCGACGCAAACGACCTCCCGCCGCGCTATCGCCGCGCGTTCTGGTCAGAAAACGGTATCGAACGACCGCTCGCCGCGACCGAAACCAGCGTACAGACCGCGACCGACGTTGCCGACCCGTGGGGCGTCGTCTCGGGGCTGATGTTCACCGACCACGACGATTTCTCGGGATCGATTTCACTCACCGAACCCGAGATGGCGAAAAAGTGGTACAGAGAGCGCACGGACACCGAGCGCCTTCTCAAGAATCCGACGCTCGCGGCCGTCTTCGATGATGTGGACTACGAACACGCCCGCGAGACCAACAGACCAGTACACGCAGACCGTGTCTGGATAGACAGTCTGCTTGATGAGTACTTCGATGACGAAGAAGACGACGAGATGCTCGACCTCGTGGAGGTTCGCGCGCCCGAGGAAGTCGAGATGACCTTAGCGGACCTCGTGCTCACCGACGACCAACTCGGCGAAATCGAGAAAATCATGAAGGCCATCGAACACCGCGAGTACCTTGCGACGATTGGCCTGCGCGAAATCGGCAAACTCCTGTATGTGGGTCCACCGGGCACGGGAAAAACCACCACAGCCAGAGCGCTTGCCCACGAACTCGACCTGCCGTTCGTGGAGGTCAAACTCTCGATGGTCACCAGCCAGTATTTGGGCGAAACATCAAAAAACGTCGAGAAGACCTTCGAGGTCGCAAAACGACTCTCGCCGTGTATCCTGTTCATCGACGAGTTCGATTTCGTGGCGAAGACCAGAAACTCGGACGAACACGTCGCGCTCAAACGCGCGGTGAACACACTCCTCAAGAGTATCGACGAAATCAGTCTCATCAACGACGAGGTCCTTCTCATCGGTGCGACCAATCATCCAGACCAACTCGACGCGGCGGCGTGGCGCAGGTTCGACGAAATCGTCAACTTCCCGAAACCTGATTCGTTGATGCGCGCGGACATCCTCCGCATCATTACTCGAAACATGGACATCGTGGATTTCGACCCCGACAGTCTGGCCGCAGACACCGAAGGACTCACCGGAAGCGACCTTCGTCTCGTGCTTCGTGAGGCAGTGCTCGATGCGCTCACCGAAGAACGCACGACCCTCACGCAGGGCGACCTTGAAGCGGCCGTCAGGGACTTCGAAGAACGCGACAGCCTGAAAGACCTCGATATGATTGAAGGCGACCACGACGCGCTCGTTGCGGGCGGTGATTTGAGTGCTGACGGTGGTGAGAGAAGCGACGCTTCTCGAACGTCGTCGGAGCACGGCTCCGACGGTAGACACGACCACGCACACGACCACTGAATGGAAGTCACGCTGCTCGGCACCGGCGATACGACCGGAACTCCAACTATCGGCTGTGGGTGTGACACCTGTACGGCTGCTCGTGAGCGCGGTATCGAGCGCAGCCGGTTTTCGGTCCACGTTCGTAATGAGCACACTGGCGAGTCGTTGCTCATAGATTGCAGCCCTGACTTTCGTTCGCAGTTTCTCACACGAGATGTCGCACTCCCGGATGCCGTACTCATCACCCACATCCATTTCGACCATCTCGACGGACTCGGCAACGCCTTTCGGCTGTTCTCCGAACTTCCCGTCTTCGCTGTAAACGAAATCGATTCTCAAACCGGTGAGAGCGTCGCCGACACGGTTCGAGGGAAATACGACTATCTCGATGCGCTCTCGGTTCGAGGGGAGACACCGCTCGAATCCGTTGAAATCTGTGGATTCGAGGTGACGTTCGTCCCCGTCACCCATCCACCGCTCGTGTGTTATGGAGTGGTCATCGAATCCGGGGACGTGAAACTCTCGATTACTGGGGATACGAACTATGCGATTCCCGATGCGTCGCGCGAACGGCTTTCTGGCCCAGACCTCCTGATTGCGGACGCCATCGCTCCCGCCGACCTGTGTGAGCATCATCCGGCGGGCGGCGACCACTACGATTCGGCGGGTGTCCCGCGCACGTTCGCCAAAAAGCACATGACTCGTGAGGGTGCGCTCGCGCTGGCCGACGAACTCAGGGCTGAAAAAACCCGGCTGGTTCATATCTCGCATTTTTATTCTGCCGACGAAGCCTTCCGCGACCCGCTCGCGGTCGATGGCGAGCGCTACGTACTATAGATACCGTACGACAGTCGGCTGTATCCCGTGAGTACTCGGCGTGATTTATCGGCAGATTCAGTCCGTTCTCTCGTGAATACAGCAGTATTCCTCAATTTTACTGACAGACGACCGAGTTCAGGTTCGAACGTTCAGTCAGGTGACTAACTTGACAAAATGGTTATTACGAATCGAGTGGTAATTGGTATCGTGAGCCAACCAGAGACTAGCGAGGAAGAGTCGCTGTACGAGCGCCTTGGCGGCACCTACGGCATTGCTGGGGCGGTGGACGACCTGGTCGACCGTCTGTACCACAACGACGCCGCCAATCAAAATCCCGCGGTAAAGGAGTTCCACGAACAGGAGGGCCAACCCGGCTTCAAATACCTCGTGACGGCGTGGTCCATCGAAGCGACCGGCGGACCGGAGGTCTATGCGGGCCGCGACATGGAGGAGGCACATCTGGACTTAGAAGTCACAGACCACGAGTTCGACATCGTGGCCACGGAGATCGAAACCAGCCTCTATCAGGAGGGTGTGC
>DASSKS010000147.1:0-2078 GCA_035690245.1 Halococcus sp.
CGTTTCAAATAATCCCGCACTCATTGAGCAGTTCGGCGTCGTCGGGGTGAACAGCGCAGTCGCCGTTGACCTCTACGGCAACGCGAACGCGACCCACATCGGCGGAACCGACATCATTAGCGGTATCGGTGGGAGCGGCGACTTCAATCGGAACTGTCGGGTGGGAATCATCGCGCTTCCTTCGACGGCCGGCAGTGGCGACATCTCACGAATCGTTCCGCTCGTTACTCATGTCGACCACACAGAACACGACCATTCAATAGTGGTTACCGAATACGGCGTGGCCGACCTCAGAGGACGAAGCCCAAGAGAGCGCATGGAGAGCCTTATCGAGATTGCTCATCCAGCGTTCCGTGATGCACTCTATGCATACCGTGACCGCGCGCTCGATAACGGTGGGCACGTCCCGTTCGACCGTGAAACAGCCTTTTCGTGGCACGATTAGTGAGCCAACATCGATTAGGAGCGCAACGGGGCGTTCTCTGGCTAGATTCGATAGCAATGACGACGCGGAAGAGTCGTGATGCAAAACAACGCCCAGCCAGCACGATACCCCGCAGCGTCGACGAGGACGCCGAACACCGGCGGGGCGACTAATGCCAACGTTGATTGCGGTCTATCCACCCGCCGTCGCTGTCTCGATATCAACCTCCTCAACGAGCGCGCTGAGACAGGGATGAACACAATTAGATGTACTATCTTTACCGTGTGACAAATAATTTGTTAGTTACGGGCAGTATCGTTAGAGAATGAATGAAATAGAAATCAGAAAACGACGGTTAGGGAGGATCGTCCGACAATACGCGAATTTCGAACATCAATTGGATAATCAAACAGTTATGAGGATTCACGGAGCAGCCGACGGATATGACCCAGGGAGTAGGTGACACCGTACGTTCGTTCAATGTGACGCTGAGCAAGCGTCGGTGTCCATTCCGATGTAGTGTATCCACGTTCAGATGGGGAGTTCTCCAAGTCGTCGAATAGGCGCTCGCGCTGTAAAGCATCGAGTTTCGGCGGGCGTCCCGGACGGGATTCGTCTTCGATTGCGTCACAAATCGACTGCTGTTCGAACCGGTCGAGCCACGAGTACACCGTCGCGCGCGGAATATCATACCGTGTGTTCAACGTCTCAACGCGCACGCCGTCGGCGTACGCGAGCGCAATCATGAGGCGTTTGGCAGCCTTTGCGGTCGATGCGTTGGCGAGTGCCTCACGGAGCGCGTCGGTGTCAACAGCGTCGAGCTTGTTCATGGTAGTCGTGGAGTGAGTACCGACAATAAATCTAATTATTTCTGTCGAAATTAGCGTCTCCTCACATCCCAAGCTGAATATTTTATTCAGTAATTCGAAGTATTTATCACACACAATTCCGCCGAGCTAATACCATATTCGAACTCATGAGAGATGGTGAGGAATCTCTCGAAGGTGAAAGAATCAGACTGCCTAGCAGTGCTTCGAGAGTAGTTGCTTTCGCGGCTTCTGTGTTGACCTCGCAGATAACTGAATACGGCAGGAGCACTAGCTCGTCGTAAAATCCGTATCCGAACCGGGTTCTGGGGCTTCGACGCCCTCTGCGGCTTCGAACGTTTCGGTGCGCTTTTCGGTCGTGACGTGCCAGCGGTCGACACTGTCCTCGTATTCGGAGAGGAGTGCAGACACCTGTTCTTTGCGGTCGTCGTCGTTGATGTTGACCTCGAAGACGTATCCATCATACTCGCCCTCGCGGGCGCTACCCGTCCGCTGGAGGTTCGCACTCACGAGTTCGTTGTCGAAGTAGTAGGGTGCGACCTGCGTCATCACGTTTTTATACACCGTGCCCTCCATCGTGCGAATGGCCTTTCTGCCGGCGGAATCGGCGGCGCGCGCGATGTAATCGATGGAGTCGCCCCACGAATCGACCGCCTCGTCGGGGTCGTCCAGTTTCTCGTACGATTCTGCGAGTTTCTCGCCCGCGCTCTGGAGGTCTTCGTTCGGGTTTTTGCCGGCTTGTTCGCCCTCGCCCTCCTCGATACTGGCTTGGTCTGCGGTCTTTCCGTTTACGTCCTCATCGAGGCGCTCGTGGTTTTTCGGCCGCC
>DASSKS010000148.1:0-5701 GCA_035690245.1 Halococcus sp.
GCAGCGCTTGTTTCGGCCAATCGACTTCCACCACAGCGAGGTATCACCCTCGAACGGCGACCACTCGCGGAGCGGGTCCCCGTGTACGGGATGTTCGACCATTTTCACGTCTGCACCGAAGTCGGCTAGCTGTGCGGTTGCGAACCCGCCGCTTATCATTCCAGAGCAATCCACGATGTCGAGACCGGCAAGCGGTCCCCGTGTAGCGCTATTGGCCATCGGTGTCTTGGATACGAAGCCGGAGTGGATGTACGTGAAGCCAACACTCGTAGGGTATTTATCTATCGCGGTCTTCGGGCTGACTGACGAGAGCTTCATACTCGTTGCCCCGCTATCCCCGCCAATGCTCACGGCGACCATCCACATCGACCTCGACAGCGATTACGTCCTGAGTGACCTGAAGGCGATTCACGACGAACCGTTCACCATCTACCAGTTCGAAATCATCGATGGCGAAATAATCAAATTCGTGATTAACGCGGGCGACCACCGCGATGCCATCGCAACGGTCCTCCGCGAGAGCGATGCGGTCGAGGCACTCGAATACGTTGCCGACTCCCAGTTGCTCATCACCAAACGCTCGTCGGGTATTCTTCCAATTATCCGCGAAAACCACGGTATGCTCCGGCGAATGAACCAGTTCGACGGCACTCGTCGTGTCTACGACATTGTGGTCTTCGACCGCGACGACCTCAAGACGATTACCGAAGAACTACGTGAACTCGGGACCGTTCGATTGGAACGACTCAAACCGTTCGCCGACCCCACATCGTCGCTCTCTGCACGGCAGGCCGAGGTACTCGAACTCGCCTACGAGGCGGGGTACTTCGATTGGCCCCGACGCACGGATGTCGAGACGCTCGCAGACCGACTCGACATCAGCCATCCCACCGTTCTTGAACACCTCAGAAAAGCCGAGAAGAAAATCATCGACGAAGCGCTCAGTCGCGCAGCACCGACGACCGAAATCATCCCGGAAGCAGGGTATTAGACTCCGCTTTGATACACGGTCGATTAGCGAGAGCATACACGAACCAATCGCAACGCTCTGGAGTGGCTATCATCGGTGTTTGTCACTCGGATTTTTCGATGCAGACGGCGATTCATCGTGGATTTTGAACTTCGTCGGGTCGATGTCGTTCATCGCTGGAAGACGACGTAAGCGTGGCCGCAATGCATAGAAGCAACTCACGAATCCGAATCCCAACCCGGCTACCGCCATCGTGCTCACGCTCCCGATGATGTTCCCCGCCACACCTCCGAGTAAGGCGCCAATCGGTAACGTGAGCGTCGATGCGCTGGCAGTAACGGACGCCACACGACCGAGCAGATGGTTCGGTGTGACTGTCTGTTCCAGCGTCGCCGACATCACACCCGCTATACCGGGTGGAATCCACGCGAGAGCGAACAAACAGACGGTAAGGGGTGGCCACGATGCGTAGACTGCTCCGAGCCACAGGAGGCAACTGCCGGCAGCGCCGATGACCTGTATGTGACCGTATTTTAGGGTCTCAAGTCTCGACGCAATGGCCGCGCCGAGTGCCCTTCCGATGCCAAGCGCGCCGAGCATCGCCCCGAAAAGCGCCGGTCCAGCCCGGATAGCCGCAAAGCTCGGCAGAACTGCGAGCATCATCCCGACACCGAAGTTCACGACCATCGTTACGAACGTCATTTCGGCAAACACCGTTCCGCGCAACGCTCTGAGTCCTTCGGCTTGGTCAGCCAGATACCCGGAAACGTCCATTTCGCTGGTTTCTTGATCCGTGTCTTCCCTCGCTGGAATCCGAACACCGGCGAAGGAGAGTGCTGCGAGGACGAATGTGGCAGAATCCAGTATAAAGAGTGTTGCCGCGCCGACGAAGGCGATGAGTGCCCCACCAAGTGCCTCGAAGAGCATATCCAACCCGTGGAGCGTGAACGAGAACGCCGAATTTGCGCGCGTCAATCGTTCGTCTCTGACGACACGCGGAAGGGCAGCAGTCTGTGCAGGATAGACGAACTGATTCAATAGGGAAAGAAGCGGAATCGTCACTAATAGGAGTGAAACAGTCAGATTGCCCATGTACGCAGCAATCGGAAGCAAGAGGATGGCGATGGCTTGGACGAACTGTATCGCCACGAGTGCGCGAACGATTGGCCACCGGTCGACGAGCGGTCCGGAGATAAACTGCAATACCAATGGAAGGAGCAGCAACGCTTCGGCAAGACCAGTATAGACGGTCGATTGAGTGAGGTCGTACACGAGCCACATCGCTGCAACGGCATACAGGCTATCACCGGCGTTCGTCACTAATCGTCCGAACAGAAGCCGCAGGAAATCCCGATTACGCCAGAGCGACGGATAGTTTCTATCTGTATTCTGTGCGGATGCTACCCGGTCGCTCATATCCGAATCTCCCTCCCGTCGAAGGGAGCGAACTGTTCGTCGGTCGTGGTAACTGTTTGCTGTGCGTCAACTGGGGTCGGTTCAAGTCGTGGTCCGATTGGACCTTCGGCTATGGCTCCGCCGCTGGGGGCCACGAACTCGATTGCTGTCGGCATATGCGTGTGTTCTCTGTCGAAGAATTGCAACTACGGAACACGTAGTGAGGCGAGACCGGGTGCTGCTGCTATCCGGCCTATTGTCTGGCTGTGCGCAGGAAGAGTGCAAAAATCGGACGAAACACGAGCCAGTGGATCATATGCCTCTACGCTCTTTCGTCACACGAACAGTGACTTATCTCTGTTGGTTGGAAACCAGCAAATAGCAGCTACTGGAGACGATAGAAAAGAGTTTGCTGGCGGTTCGGGACCACCAGACGATTTGATGAGTTGTGATTACACGCGCTGGTAGCCGCCGAGTCGCGTCCCATCCAATAAGTACGCCTCGCCACCTGCAAGTCCAGCGGGCAGAAACGGTGAGAGGAACTCCTGTCCCTCGACGTTTATCCACGTCCCACCCGAGAGGTCGTTGAACGCCGGAAAAACCACTAATTCGCCGTCGATTTCCAGATTCTCGCCGTAGTGCCCCTCGAATGGCTCCGAGTCGAGTTGCCCACGAAGCCACGCGCGCTCGGCCCGACTCCCGCCAACTTCGTCTTCCAGTCGCACGGTCGGATGTTCGTGACCCACACAGACCACCTCGGCTTCGAGTACTTCCTCGCTCGGCCACGTGTGACCGTGGGCAAATCCCACATTCCCGACCCGAATCCCCTCGGTGGGCGTCACCGTTATTTCGCCATCCATCTCAGTCGTTAGCGACTCGATTTCGCCGTCGTGATTGCCCTTGACGATGGTAATGGGCGTGCGCTCTGTGACCGTTCCCAACAACGTTTCGAGTTCGTCTCGTTCGGTTCCTCTAGAGTCGCCGATGGCGTGGGCGAGGTCGCCGAGGAAAATCACTCGGTCGGCATCGGCCATTTCGAGCAGCGAAAGCAGGTGTTCGCGGCGTTCTGCGGCCCCGTTCGGGAGTGACACGCCCTGCCACCGGAGCGCGGCTTCGAGACCGGCGTGGTAGTCAGCGATACAGAGCGCGCGCTCGTCGCTTCCTTCGACCACTGCCGCCGGTTCACCGGGAACTGGCTCGACCCGGCCCATCAGATGGGTTTGAAGACATCGTCCGCTGGTTCGTAACACTCGCCGTTCAGCAGCGCCGACTGGATGCCCTCTTCTGCATCCTCGCGCGTGAGACCCGCTTCGAGCACGTTCTCGATGATGGCTTCGCGGTCCGCACCGCTGCCGTCGTCGAGTTCGCGCATCGCCGCGACGACTGCTTCTTCGGGGTCGGGGGTCTCGGTTTCGTCCCCTGCTGACTCGTCCGCTTCGTCGGGTGCAGTGTCCATGTCGGGTTCGTCAGCACTCGCGTCGTCTGCGGTGGTTTCTGTCTCCTCGGTCGTGTCTGTGGGGACTGTGGTTTCGCCAGCCGCGTTCGTTTCGGTTCCCACGGACGATTCTGCCGTCTCCGTGTCACCTGACGATTCGGGGTCGTCGGGTTCGGTGCTGGTCTGTTCAGGTGCGGGCGTCTCGATGCCTGCCTCACCCGGTTCGCCGACCTCGGCGGCGCTTTCGAAGTCGGTTCCATAGGTGTCTTCGAGGCGGTCGCGTTCTTCTGCGTCGAGTTCGAACTCCTCGGGGTCGAAGTCCGTCTCCGTGCTGTCGTCGGTTTCTCCCGCAGTCGCTTCGGGAACTTCGTTCGATTCGTCGGCCTCTTCGAGTGACTCGTCTCCCGTGTCCTCCGCTTCGGGTTCGATGGTCGGTCGTTC
Source organism: Halococcus sp. (assembly GCA_035690245.1). Lineage (GTDB taxonomy): Archaea > Halobacteriota > Halobacteria > Halobacteriales > Halococcaceae > Halococcus. The sequence goes on from DASSKS010000148.1 coordinate 4,242, forward strand.
CGGTTCGGACGTTGATTCTGCGGTTGTCGGCTCTCCGTCGGGCGTTTCAACAGCCGCCTCGCTTTCGATGGCGGGTTCAGCATCGTCCGCACCATCACTCTCGTTATCGACTGTCCTCGATGCAGGCTCCGTTTCGCCAGTCGATATTGCTGGTTCGGTTTCAGTATCTATTTCGCCAACGGCACCTGATTCGGTGCGTTCTGCGGAATCGCCTTCATCGGGTGCGACATCGAACGACCGGACTTCTTCGCGCTCGCCGGCGACGACCCGCGCCGCGTCGAGCGCCATCTCTCGAACGGCATCGAGATACGTCGGTGTCGTACCGTAATGTTCGATTGCACGCGGGATACCCGCGGCCAGTCCGGCCTCGACGCCCTCCGCTTCGAGTGCCTCGCGGAGTGCATCGCCGCATTCGTCGCGCGAGAGTGTCTCGGCCATCGTCTCTACGCGCTCTACGGTTCGTTCTGCGGTATCGACGGTAAAGCGCTCGCGCGTGTCGGCATCGACCTCGCTCAGCGTTTCGGGCCGAATCGAGGTGAAGACCCGATTCGAGTCCTCCGGCTGGAACGTGCGCGCCTTTCCGGTGACGGCGACGAACGCGGGGGGGTCTATGCGTTCGAGAAACGAAAGCGCCTCCGGCTGGTACTGGCCCGCATAAACCATGAACACACCGGTGGGGTCGACCACCCGTGCGCGCAACTGCTCGCCGTTCACCGACTCGGTTTCGGTGAGAACGCCCACTGCAAACAGGCGGTTGAGTCGCGCACCCGTCGGCGTCAGGACGTACTTTGGGGCGCGCTCCTCGTCGCTTTCTGCATACGAGAGGTTTGCATCGTCGAACTCTCGGGCGAATACTCGATACGCCGTCTCGCGGTTCGGTCGGGTGCTCATTGGGTGACCTCCTCGCCGCCCGCAAGCAGTGCTCTGGCCTGCGCTGTCGGGTCGTCCTCGCGCGCCGCGAACTCGGTGGCTTCGAGGTTCGCGCCGTAGTCATCGACCGAGAGCGTTCCACGAACCCGAAACGCACGCCCGACGACCGTCTCACGAATGGCGTCGGCCACAACCGTCTGGTCCATCGCGTCGCGGGCGGCTTCGCGGGCGTCCTCGACACCACCGCCGTAGAGTTCGGCCGTGAGGTCGGCATCGAGCACCGCCGTCAACGACCCCGTTCCGTCGTCGAGAATTCCTTTCACCCGCAAATCGTCCTCGCCGTCGACGTCGCCGTGGGCGCGACACTGGCCCTTCTGGATGACTCGCCCACACTCGGGACAGCGCTGAATCAATCCCGAACCATCCCGAACCGCGAGCAGATTCCCCGTGACCTCGACATCGAACAGCCCTTCGGAAGCGACCGCCTCGCGGATGCTCGTTCGTGGTGCGCTCTCGCCACCCTCAACTGTGTGGTCGAGTATCTCGACTGCTGAGAATTCGGAGATATTCACCGAGGGCACGCCACGAAA
>DASSKS010000149.1:0-7944 GCA_035690245.1 Halococcus sp.
GTTCGTGGCGCGAGCGCTCGTGGCGGCCGCCGACGGTGCTCACATCGGGATAGCGCGGCTCCAATCTATTGAACCCGTATGCGCGTCCGAGGTCGTCGACGACATCCATCGGGTGGAGCACATCGACGCGATAGGGTGGAATCGACACGTCGTACGTTCTATCCTCGATATCGACATCGAGACCCGACCGTTCTGCGAGGTCTACGATATCGTGCTCCTCAAAGGTGACTCCGAGAGCGCGCTCGATTCGGTCGTGGGTCACGGTTTTTGTGTCCACCGCGAAATCCGGGCGGTCGAGTTTGCGGTCATGATACTCAACGCGCACGCGCTCTATCGTGGCCCCGCGCGCGTCGAGCGCGTAGCAGATTATGTTACACATCCGGTCGATTGTCCATTGGTCAGTGCCAGTCATCTCGATGAACAGTTCTCGGCTGTCAGTATCGACTTCGGTCCGGCGACCGTTGATGACCGGCGGAAACGAGAACAGGCCGAGGTCGTCGTAAATCGCGGGATAACGCTCGTAATCGGCGATGAGAGGAGCGTAGGTTTCACCCGTTGGATGTTCCGTGAGAACCTCAGCAGGGGTGCGTTCGGCGTCCGAGTCGAGCGGAACGAAGCTATCGCCGTCGGGGTCGATTCCCCGATACGTAATCGAGTTTTGGTTGCCCTCCATCCTGCTTTGGCCCTTCAACATCGTGAGGTCGTGGATGCCGATGGCTCCCTTCGCGCGCCCGCGGCCCATCGTCGCGTGAAGCTTCTCTTGGAGTTGAATCAGCGAGTCGAGTCCCTGCTGGTCGATATCGAGTCCGCGAATCACCGCGCCGGTGACGTAGGGTCGTTCGTCTGGAACACTCGAATCGACCTCGATGGTCCAGTCTGGGTCGTTGGTCCGGGGAATATACACTCCTCTATCGTCGCCGTACTGATAGCGCAGCGAGCGCGCGACGCCCTCGACCGAGAGCCTATCTAACCTATCTGCCTCGAACTCCAGTTGAAACAACCCGTCTTCGGTTTCGCCTTCGAATTCGAGACCCAGCTCGAAGAGGTCATCGAGAAGCTCTGCGTTTTCTTTCTCGTGGCCGGTGAATCGCCGGAGTTCGTCGGGGTCAACGTCAACGACGGGCATCAGTACACGACCTCCGCGTTCCGCAGGAAATCGAGGTCAACGAGTGTTCCGTGAACGTCCCGAATGTCCTCGAAACCATGCGTGAGCATCAACAGACGTTCGAGCGCGAGTCCCCACGCCATCACGTCACACTCGACACCCAAGGGTTCGAGCATCTCCGGGCGAAACAGCCCTGAATTACCGATTTCGACCAATTCGCCCGTCGTGGGATGCGTCCCAAATAACTCGAAACTCGGTTCGGTGTAGGGGTTGTAGGTTGGTTTGAATCGGAGGTCCGTAATCCCGAACTGCTCGTAGAACTCGGTGAAGGTTCCCATCAAATCGCGCACCGAGAGGTCTTCGGCCATCACCCAGCCCTCGATTTGGAAGAATTCGAGTAAGTGTGTCACGTCGAGCGTGTCATTGCGGTACACTTTTTCGACTGAGAAGTATCGTTGTGGTGGTTCGAGTTCACCGATTTCGAGACCGGAGAGATAGCGCGCCGAAAGTGAGGTAGTGTGGCCGCGAAGCGAGAGACCGCGCGCGACTCCTTCCGACCACGGCGAGTGATAGCCGTCGCCATCGGGACCGACGCCCTCCAAATGAGCGTTCTTCACCCCGGAAACCAACGCTTCGGGAAGGTCGTCGATTTTCGCGGGATTCGAGAGCGCGAACTGGTCCCAGTGGGTTCTGGCGGGGTGGTCCTGTGGCATGAACAGACAGTCGTTTATCCAGAACTCGGCATCCGCGTGTGGCCCGTCCATTTCCGAAAAACCCATCCCGATGAGTACGTCTTTGACCCGTTCTGCGGTTCGCCGGAGCGGGTGGACGCGCCCGCCATCGATTCGTTCGGCGTCGGCTTCGACATTGTACTCGGAAAATTCGACCTCGCGCCACTCCCCGGTTGTAAGGAGTTCGGGAGTCACTTGACCGACGGTTTCTGCGACTTCGATACCCTCCATCAACGCGGTGACACCCTCGTCAGTGAGTCGCACCTCTCGAACGGTGGTTTCCTCGCGTTCGATTAGATTGCGACTCCCGAGTCGGTCGAGAACTGCGTCTTCGACTGGTTCACCCTCGGCGAGTGCCGTGAGCGCCGCGCGCTCCGGGTCGTCTTCGGGGTCTGTATCCGCGTCGGCGGTGACCTGCCCGCTCTCGATTTTGCCATAGCCTTTTCGGGCGTAGTTTGAAAGCGCGATGTCTACCTGTGGGCCATCGAGGTCCGCCGCGCCGATGGCGCTCCCGAGGTCGGTTTCGCCATCAGCACGGACAGCTTCATAAAGCCGGACTTCGGGCAGGCCGGTTTCTTCGTACTCGCGGCCTTCGTCCGTGAGTGCTGCTGTGGTTTCTGTGTGCTCTGTAACGGTGAGAAGGCCGTCGTCTTCGAGGGCGAAGGCTGCGCCGGTCGCGGTTGCAGAGTTCAGTTCCGCGTTCTCGGCTAGTTGGTCGATTGGCTGTGCTTCGTTCGCGCTCGCGGCTTCAAGCACCGCGAGTTGTGCTTCAGGGAGTTTCATACGTGATTGTGCGGAGTCGCTCAACTAACGGTTCCGACTCGGAGTGGAGGGTTTCAGCCGCCGTGGCATCCACCGACCGTCAGGCCGCGAAGAAAAAACGAACACCAAACGCCGCACACGTCTGCGGTCGGTTTCGACGCCTACCGTGGAGTTCGGCTGCCATGTCATCGGATGACTCAGTTGGGGATAAAAGCCTTGCGGGCAGAGAGCTGAACGATTCAGCAGACGACGGAGTACACTCACCGAAGAACTGACGACGGTGGCGGATGAATGAGGACACAACGGATGTCGAAACGACTCTCACAAGCGCTGGCGGACGAGGCCGAAATCGAAAACCAGCACGCGGTCGTTACCCTCGCAGCGGCGATGGACCGCAGCCGTCACGACGAAATCGAAGCGGCGCTCGACGCCGACCGCGAGACGCTCATGGAACGACTCTCGCTCGACGAACCGCCCGGACGCATAACCAGAGACGGCGACGCATGGGACGACGCGGTTTCACAACTCGCAGACACAGGTGAAGAATCGATGGCCGACGCGATGGCGGAGAAAGTCGAGACGCTGCGCGAGCGGGCAGAACGACCGTATCCCTCGCTCCTGCGTCTTCGATTCAAGCCAGAAGAGCCATTCGAGTTCGTGCCGGGCCAGTACGCCCGAATCAGCTACGAGGAAGAAGACCCGCGTGTCTATTCGATTGCGAGTTCGCCGAACGACGACGAACTCGAACTCTGTATTCGACGGGTGCCCGGCGGCCACCTCACGCCCGACCTCTGTGACCGAACCGAAGAGGGTGATGAGGTCTTCGTCCGCGGTCCCTACGGCGACGAGTTCTTGCTCCAAGACCCCTCAGAGCGCGACCTCGTGTTCATCGCCACCGGAACTGGTGCGGCCCCGTTCAAGAGCATGATAGACTACACCTTCGAGGAGGGCTTAGACGAGTTCGAGAGCGATAAACGCGACATCTGGCTGTTTTTGGGAGCCTCGTGGAAGGACGATTTGCCCTACCGCGAAGAATTTCTCGACCTTGCGGACGAACACGAGAACTTCCATCTCGTGCTGACGTGCAGCCGCGAGGAGTATCTCTGCGATTGGGACGGCGAAACCGAGTACGTCCAACACACTCTCTTGAAATATCTCGACACAGAGTACGTCGATGCCGACACTCTCCCACAAGAGGTGGCCGAGTTCATCGGAAGCGAACCAGCCACCGATATCGACGCGCGACTCGACCCCAACAGTGCAGAAGTGTATGTCTGTGGCATCGGCGCGATGTGTGAGAGCGTGCGAGAAGTCATCGAACCGCTCGGGGTCTCTGAAATGTACTACGAAGAGGAGAGCTACGGATAACGAAAGCGGCGGATACTCAGGCGCGGTCGGTATCGAGGTCGATATCGAGTTCGTCGAGGACTTCTTCGGCCTCTTCGCGTTTTTCTTGATGGTCTGCGAGGAATTCGCGCATGAGTTCTGCGGCCTGTTCCTTGCATCCCCCACAAAGTCGCTCGCCGCCGGTACACTCTTCATACACACGAGTGGCGAACTCGTCTTCGTCCGCGGCGAGTAGGTAGGCATAGAGTTCATAGACCGGGCACTCGTCCGCCCGTCCGCCGAGTTCGCGCTGGAGTTCCGCCGTCTCGCGCCCACCAGTGGTGGCGCTTTTGACCTTTTCATACCCTTCTTCTGGGTCATCGAGCAGGCTGATGTGACTCGCTGGCACCGACGAACTCATTTTTCCGCCGGTCAGTCCGGTCATGAAGCGGTGATAGATGGATGAAGGCGCGATGAAACCATATCCACCATACTCGATTTCGATGTCGCGCGCAAGGGATTCGGCGTCCTCTCGGGAGAGGTCGAAGCTATCGATATGTCCTCCATAAACCCGCTTTTCGCCCTCGACAGCCTCGATGAGCGCCTCGAACGCTTCGTCGGTCGCGTTGCGGTCGAGAAATCGAGTTCGTGGTCTGAGTGGTTCCTTTCCGGCGGCTCTGAGTTTCTTGATTGCACTCTCACGGAGAGGGTCGTCAGAATTCGATGACTCTGCGAGCCAGTTGGCAGCCTCGACACACCGGACTGGCTCTGTGTCTTTCTCTTCGGCAGTCGAAAGCGACTCGTATGCCTCGGCAATGAGCGCGCGTTCGTCGGCGTCGGCCTCGAAACTCGCATACGCCTCCGTAACGCCAAAAAATCGGGTTCTCGCGGCGAGGTCGCGTGCCAGCCGAACATGGGGGTCTTGGTCCGGTCCCACGGGAATGACGGTGGGTTTCGGCTCTCCCAACTGTGGATAGAGGATATCGGCCATCTGCGTGACGACCGATTGCATATGCGAAACGTCCGTCTCGCCGTCGAAGCCGTAGATGGCCCGTAGCTCCGAGAAATTCGTCTCGATGCCCAACTCGAAGGCGAGATCCTGAACCGCTTGATTGTCGGATTGGCGGTAGAGTTCACCCTCGTCGGTATCGAATCCGAGAGCGATAAGCGAGAGCACGTAATCGCGGGCGTGCTCGTCGATTTCGGCCCAGTCGAGACCGCGCGCCGCGTGGGCTTCGAGGTCCGCGATGAGTCCATAGGAATCCGCGCCGCGCTCTTGGTGCCAAATCAGTTCATCGAAGACGAGCTTGTGGCCGATGTGTGGGTCGCCGGTCGGCATGAACCCAGAAAGCGCGGCAGCAGGCTCGCCCGCAGCAAGTGCCTGTAGTACCCGTCGGTAGTCGCGGTGGCCGAAGATAACCCCGCGGCGCATCAGGTAGTGAGGGTCCGGCACGCTTTGTAGGACCTCATCGAACTCCTCGATGCCGAACTCGGCGAACAGGTTTCGATAATCGGCAATGGTTGCGGACCCCCATGGGTCGAGCGTCGTCTCGTCGGCTCCTGCTGTGCCTCCGTCCGCGGCGGGTGGGTCGCAGTCTGCATCTGGGTCGGTCATGGTCTGAGTCGCTCGACGGAGAGCCAGTCGATGTCGCCGTTCGTGTCCGTCAGCGCAAAAACCATTCGCTTGTGGACCCCACCAGCTAATCGGACGTACAGCGAGAGTTCGCGCGGTGAAAAGGCGTATTCAGCTGGTAGAACCCGAACGAGATGTCCCGAATGGCCGAGGTTTGCGACCGATTCTACATTCGAGTAAGTCCGAAAATCCGCGCCGAACTTGAAGCCGGTCTTTGGAACACATCCCGCTCGTCGGAGTTTCGAATAGACTGAGAGCCTGTGGTCGAAGCGCTCGCCCTCGACCTGCCGACCGCGCTCTATGACTGCCTCCGGGAAGACATCGAAGTCGAGCGTGCCACGCCGCGCGAGAAAGGCCGCTTCGAGGAGCGAGAGTTGGAGTGGTCCACTCTCGGCCCCGCGTCCGGCGAGTCGCTGGCCGTAGAATCCACGCTCGTACAGGTCATCCGGTGGATTCCAGAGAATCGCTCGGTCTTCGAGGAGGTCTCCAGAGATTTGTAAGGAGGGTTCATACTCCGTCGCGCCGTCCATGCGAGGTCGGGAGGTATCGAGGTAGGTTATCTCGCTTTCTTCGTCAACGACCGCGAGAACCACAGGTCCGAGGTCCGTCGTCGCAACCGACTCGCGCTCGCCGACCACTCGAACGCGATAGGCGATTTCGTCGTCCCACGGTCCCTTGCCCTGTGGATAGACGACGAGGTCGGCAGTCGTGTCGGCATCGTTGACCCACCCTTCGCGCGCGGGCGAGAGGTAGAATCCACGCTCGCGGAAGTCCTTATAGACGAGAAATCGAATCACGGGTCGGTCGGAAACGGTGAGAAATTCCTGGAAATCCATCCCGGAAACGGCGTCGAGGTCGCCGCGAAAGAGCAGGTGGGCGGCCTCGACCGGCGCGAGCGCGACTCCCTCATCCGTGGGTCTGCCGTACCCGCGCGAGTCATAAAAGCGCTGGCGGGCGTCGCCACCCATACGAACGACACCGCCATCAAGCGTGCCTTCCATAGCCGAACGTCGGGTGGTGGCGACAAGTGGACTGCGGTCCATTCGTGCATACTCAGCCGGCGCGTTCGCAGGTCGCGTCCAGACACCGTTTTTTCGTACTCGTCTCGAACGCTGGCAGTCCACAGCCACACTCGCCAGCGACGACGCCGGTCGGAAACGAAAACGCCGTTTTGCACTCAGGATAGTTCTCACAGCCAGCGAGCAATTGGCCATTTCGGATGATGCGGAGGTCGCCGTCACAGTCGGGACAGCCCCACTCCCGGTCGAACGTTGCTGTAACTGCGCTGTCGAGCGATTCACACTCGCGGTCGATACAGAGCGTGAACGCCCGCCCGCGTTCTATGCGCATCAGCGGGAGGTCACACGAGGGACAGGATTCGTCGAGTACGTCCGCACCCACCGGCAGGCCATAGCGTGCGTCACAACCCAGACACGTCACCGCGCCCGTCGCGTGGACGAGCGCACCCGCACAGGCCGGGCAGATTCCTACTGGGGCACCGGCGGTGGAGGCAGGGTAGTGTCCGAACCCGTACTCGTCGTTTGCGACCACACGAAGCCGCGAATCGCCGTCGCTGGCGGTGAGTGAAAAGTCGTCAGTGCCTCCCTCGTAGGCGAGCGTCTCGGGCCGGGTGAGCCATGCCACAGGTTGGTATCCGTCGCGGTCGTGGACCAACACCGTGTTGTCGGGTTTGACGAGTACGACCACGTCGCCGCGTTGGGTGCGGTCTGGATTTCCCTCGAACGTCGTGGTGCAGTCGCCGGCGAAGACGTAGATTCCGTCGGACATGGGCGGTGTGGCTGCGGCTTCGTATTTGAGGGTTCGTGCGGGTCATACCGGAATCGAGAATGACGAAATCAGTCACTGTCGGGGCGGCTGGCGCGTGGGAGCACACCGAAGGTGCGCGACTCGCGCGAGGGATGACTGAGCGAACGCAGTGAGCGAAGGAATCGGCTGGGGAGGCGTGTGGCGCGGTGCGGAAGCGGAGCGGTGCGGTTTCTCCTATGCATCGGCGTTTGCGGTCCATCTCTCGTTTCGTTCACATTACGACACCCCTAGTACGCAAGCCGGTCGGGAAGGTCGACCTGCGGTTCTCGTTTGTACCGTGATTTTCGGTGCATGATGCAGAGTCACTATTCGAACGCATTTTTCGGGTGTAGCGGCTGGCGTCGCTAGCGACACGACAGAGTCAACGGAACAGTACGAAACGGGAAACGGTTTTTTACTACCGCGTCGCGGATACCAGGTATGGATGCAGTCTGTTTCGACATGGACGGCGTGGTAGTCGATTCCGAACGCTACTGGAGCGACCTCGAAGCGGAACGGATTCTCCCCGCGGCGGGTCTCGCAGACGTTTCACCGGACGAGATCACCGGCATGAACTACCG
>DASSKS010000150.1:0-3578 GCA_035690245.1 Halococcus sp.
TCGAACCGACAGCCGACCGCACAGTACTCACAGGTCGTATCCGTCACGTCGATTTTGTTTTCCTGATAGTCAGAAACGGCATCGGCAATGGAAAACAGCCGGCCCTCGGAGATGGCATCGCCCATGAATCCCGAGAAAGCCCCGATTAATGGTATCTCGACGTGCGTGAAGGGCAAGTTCATGCACGGGTACACCAACAGTGAGGATAGGTTGACCCAGCCGCTCGTGAAAGAAGACGGCGAGTTTCGGGACGCGTCGTGGGACGAAGCCTTAGAGCGCGTTGTGGAGGGGCTTTCTACAATCAGGGATGAACACGGGCCGAACGCCCTCGGTCTGGTGGCTTCCTCGAAGGCAACCAATGAAGACAACTACGTGATGCAGCGCTTTGCCCGCGAGGTCATCGGAACGAACAACATCGACAACTGCAACCGGCTGTGTCACGCGGCAACAGTCTCTGGACTTTCGAGCACGGTGGGCTTTGGGGCCGCCTCCTCCGGCGTCGAAGCCCTAGCGGAATCGGATTGTTATCTGATGACCGGGACGAACACCACCGAAAACCACCCGGTGTTCGCCACGAAAATCAAACAGAACGTCAAGGACAACGGGGCCGACCTTTTGGTGTTCGATCCGCGGAAGATTCAGATGGCCGAGTACGCAGACCAGTACTCACGAGTCGAACCCGGCTACGACAACACGTGGATAAACGGTCTCATCAGGTACATCATCGACAACGACCTCCACGACGAGGAGTACATCGAAGAGCGCGTCGATGGGTTCGAACAGATAGAAGAGACCGTCGAGAAGTTCACGCCGGAGTTCGTCGAGGAGAAGGCGGGCGTGCCAGAAGAGGAATTGGAGTACGCAGCAGAAACCATCGCAGAAGCCGATTCGTGTCTGTTCTGCTGGACGCTCGGGCTGCCAGAACAGTCCCACGGAACCGAAAACATCTACGCGATAGCGAATCTCGCGCTCGTCACTGGTAATGTCGGCTATCCAAGAGGCGGTCTCTCGCCGTTTCGCGGCCAGAACAACGTTCAAGGAGGTGGCGGCGACATGGGACCGGTTCCCAACAACTTCCCCGGCTATCAGCCCGTGACCGACGAGAGTAATCGAGAAAAATTCGCCGACGCCTACGAGATGGAGTTGGAGGATATGCCCGCAAACGAGGGCTACAGAATCACGGATATGTTCCTCGCGGCGGATAGCGGCGACCTCAAGGGGATGTTCATTCAGGGCGAGAACCCGGTAGTTTCCGAACCCAACATCCCACACGCACGGAAGGTACTTAAAGAGGAACTTGACTTCCTCGCGGTGCAGGACATCTTCATGAGCGATACTGCCGAGTTCGCGGACGTGGTGTTACCGGCGACCGCCTCGCTCGAATCCAACGGAACCTATACAGGTTCGAGTCGCCACGTCCAGTTGGTAAAGCGCGCGCTCGAACCGCGTGGAAACGTCAAACCCGACTGGCAAATCACCCAAGAACTCGCCCGGAAGTTCGGCTACGAGTGGGAGTACTCACATCCGAGCGAAATCATGGACGAAATCGCCGACCTCACGCCGATTTATGCTGGCGTGAGCCACGAACGATTAGAACGGACGGCCAGTGAGGGCGGACTCCAGTGGCCCGTCTGGGACAAAGACCACGACGGCACGCCGTATCTCTATCAAGACGAGTTCCAGACCTCGGATGGGAAGGCGCATATGCACCCCGCAGACACGGTCGAACCGGCAGAAACGCCCGACGAGGACTACCCGATTGTGATGACTTCCGGGCGCGTGCTGTATCAGTACCACACCGGGACGATGTCGTTCCGTGACGAGGGGGCCATGTCCTACACCGACAGAAGCTTCGTGGAGGTTCACCCGGACACCGCAGCGGACTATGGAATCTCGAATGACGATATGCTCGATGTTACCTCGCGTCACGGCGAGACCCAAGCGATGGCCCAAATCACTCGGCGGCCGAGTCCCGGTGAAATCTTCATCCCGATGCATTTCTTAGAGGGAGGTGCCAATAATCTGACTAAAGAAGACCCGCTTGACGGGCCGAGTCGCGCACCCGAGTACAAGGTGACCGACGTGCGAATTTCGGTGGCTGGGTCGGGGAGTACGTCCGCCGCGAGCGTTCCAAATACCGCGGACTCTCAGCGCGCAGAATCCGACGACTGACTCGCCCCATTTTCGCTCGCGGCCTTGCATACCCAGCAGTCACTGTTATGGTGGCGCGTCTCGAAGGTTGCGGTATGACGACAGTAACCGAAGACGACATCGGCAAGCCCATCTTCAGTGCCCAAGAGAACAAAATCGGCACGCTGTGTGGGATAGACGGTCCCACCATCTACCTCCGCATCGCAGACGATATCGATACGTCCCTTCGCGGAAGCATGAAAGTCGCCGAAACGACGGCCATCACGGACAACGGCGAGAACTACGCTTCGGCGACGATGGCCTCGGTTTCTGACATCACCGACGACGAAATCCACTTCTGGCCGGCCTACGCCACCGAAGCAGAGCACGAATCGGTCGATTACGAGGACATTCCCGCAGAGGACAGCCATTCGGAGGAGTTCTGAGTCGGACACTCCTCTCGGAGCGGCCAACAGTATAAGTGGGTTCGTGGCGAACGACGAGCATGGAACGCACAGTTAAACTCAAACAGCTCGTTGGACTCGACCCCACTCCGACAGGTATCGGTAGTACCCAGCGAACTACCCACGAATGTACGGTGTGCGGAACGGAGTTCCACACCTCGCGGCGAATCTGTCCACAGTGCAACAGTCAGCTGTTCCGCGATAAGACGACCACCCAGAATGCAAAATTCAACCTGCTGTTCGTGATAGTTCTGACTGGATTCGCCATGGCCTACAACATCCTGACGGGTAACTATCCACGAAGGGGGCCGGCGGCGTAAATCCCACCGTGAGTTCACGAGCGTTCCTCGATGAGACACTGACCACGAACCAATGAGCGACGCACCCGAGTACGAACCCACGAAAACCATCTGCCCCCGATGTGCGGTCGGGTGTAGCCTGCGCTATGACAGAAAAACGGGTCGCGCGACCGGCATCGAGGGCGCACCCGTAAACCGCGAAGGTCGCCTGTGTCCGAAGGGTATCGCGGCATTCGATGGTCTCCACGACGAACGGTTGACCCAGCCGATGGTTCGCGTAAACGACGACCTCGAACCCGTCTCGTGGGAGGTCGCCTTCGCCCGCATCGAGACGGGACTTCGAGGAATCATCCGTGAGCACGGTCCCGATGCGCTCGCGTTTTTGGGCGCGCCACGATGTACCAACGAGGAAAATTATCTCTTGCAGAAAATCGCGCGGTGTATTGGAACCAACAACGTCGATAACCGCGCGCGGAGCTGTCACGAAGCCGCCGCGCAAGCGATGGAAGACCGACTGGGGTCTGGCGGGATGACCAACAGCCTCACAGACCTCGCGGAGGCAGATGCCTTTCTCGTGGTCGGTGCAAATCCCGCAGAACGCCAACCGATTGCGTTCGACAGTACAATCCGGCCAGCGGTCAACGACGGCGCGGCGCTCGTCCACATCGACCCGCGAGCGAATCGG
>DASSKS010000151.1:0-2718 GCA_035690245.1 Halococcus sp.
AGATCGGGTGGCACGGCGGTGATGGCGACATCATGGCACTCCCGACGCCGAAAGTCGACCCCGACTACGGCAAGAAGGTCGGGATTTCTGACCTCGAAGGAGTCAAGGGCGAACACGGCGGCCAAGTCTGGGCGTTCGAACAGCTCCACGCCGTCTACAATGTCGACAAGAAAGAACAGCAGAAAGCGTGGGACCTCCTGCACTTCATGCTGACCGACAAGGACTTCGTCCTCCCCGCATGGGGGAAATACTACGGTGCAACGCCCGGATACCAGCCGTTGCTCGACGACCTGAAACAGAAGTACGACCTCAGCCAACTCATCAACCAGGAACTCGGGCTGATAAATGAATACGGGGACCAGTATCAATCGACCGGGGCCAGTTGGGATGTGACGAGCACCAGCCAACTCCGCTGGCAAGCCCTCAACAACACGATTAGCAAGGGTCTCGCGGGTCAGATTCCGGCGGAGAAGGTTCCATCAGAGGTTCGAAAGAATATGCTGAATACCTTGAAGAAGTAACCACACCACCGGAACCGATTTGTGTCTCTGGTGTCTCGTTCTTTTTGTTCAATATGCATCAGGTTGTCCAGTTACGGTCCGCCAACGCCGCTGCATTTAAACCACCGAGGGTGGTAACACAGGACACGAGTAACAGATTATGACAGCTAATGGACCATCAACGGAAACGGTACCGGCCAACAACGAGAGTACGCTCCCAGCAAGCGAGGGGCATCCGCTCCTCGGGTGGATCATTGCGGCCGTGTTCTGCGTCGGGACGTTCTATATGACGTTCGCAAATCCATGGCCAGCGATGGCGGCCGAATGGTTCTATGCCATCATCTTTGGTGTCGTGACCGTCATTGCCGCGGGCTACGCACTCCACGAACACGGATACCTCCGGCTGTAGGCGACAGTCCGTCCTAAAACCACGCGACCGACCAGGCAGCCCTCCGAGGCGGTATAGATGGTCTTCTGACGGAGCGAATTCCCATCAGTTGGGATTTCTCTGCGTACCGTGTCGGTTCATGGCTGGAAAACGACCTCGCACAGTGACTACCGCCGGAGCTATCGGCAAAAGAAACCGGGATAGGTAGATGTTATTCCTCTCGGCCCACGATACAGATAGCAGGACGGAACCATCTTGAGAGAGAACGGTCAACGCAACGCCATCGCGCTCGGAGCGGCCGCCAACAAGACCGCTACGATTTTGATGGGGACGGTCATGGCTATTTACATCGGTCGGAACGGGGGGTCGCCGTTGGCGGTCGGTCTCGTCTACTCCGTGTACTGGGCAGGTCTAATGCTTTTCGCGCCGGTCTGGGGTGCGGTCGCGGACGCCACTGGCCGGCGTCGGGCCGTCCTCGCAGTGACGGCGGTGTTTGCGACTGCCGCGACTGCGCCCCTCGTATTCTCCCACGGAATCGAGCGGATGGTCGGGTTCCGTGGGTTGTACGCGGTGTTCGCTGCGGGATTTCTCCCTGTGATGCTCACCATCGTCAACCAGCGCGGCGGGGAATCGACACGCGGACGCGCGCTCGGCTTTTTCAACAGCGCAACCGCGGTCGGTCTCATGGCCGGGCAGTTCTTCTCGGGTGTCCTCATCGATTTCTTCCGACCCGACCGGGTGTTTCTCGTCATCGCGGGCACGAGTGTGCTCGTGGTCGTCTCGGTCGCTGGCATCCGTGACTCCACCGCCGAGTACCACCACGAAGTCTCGCTTTCGACCCTGTTGGGAGAGGTTCGAAACCGGCTCTACCCCCTGACTGGCGACACCGAATACCTGCGCCGTAACGGTCTCCAGTGGCTGTACGTCGCGGTCTTCCTCCGAAATCTGACCGTTCTCGGAATCAGTGGAGTGCTCCCCGTCTATCTCGTCTCGAAGGTCGGGGTATCGACGTTTCTGATGGGTGTTCTCCTCGCCATCAATCCAGTGGCGCAAGTCGCGTTCATGTACGTTCTCGGCCGCATCTCGGACCACATCGGTCGGAAGCCACTCATCGTCGTCGGGGCGATTTCGAGCGGTGTGTACGCCACTGTGCTCGCGGTTGCGACCGTCCCGTCGTCGCTCGCCGGACGGGTCGTGGTTGCGACCGTGGGCTTTCTCCTGCTCGCGGGCGGCTTTTCTGCCCTCATGACCGGAACCATCGCGTTCATCGGTGATATCGCGCCCGTAGAACACGAGTCGGAACTCATTGGTCTGCGACAGACGGCTCGTGGTCTCGGCGGTGCCGTGGGTCCCGTCGTCCTCGGTACCCTCGCCACCGTCGCGGGCTACTCGGTGGCGTTCGCCGTTGGAGGCCTGCTCTCGCTCGCGGCGGCCGTCGCCGTGGCGTCCCACCTCGTAGAGAGTCACACGGGCACCGAACTCAGAAAGCGGGTCGTCGACCTCGACTGAAGCGCGGAGTACACACGCGGCGTGCGCGAACAGCTGTATTCACTCGGAATATCTGCCATCGCGGTGGCTATCCACGGACAACCCTTGTCCATCTGTCGGCCGTCGGCCCGGTTCTCCACTGGCCGGCGCTACACTTTTCTCACTCGCCCGCGAAGTCGCAGTTCGTGTCATACGATATTGCACTACTACCGGGCGACGGCGTTGGCAGCGAGGTGGTCGCGGCGACGCAACCGCTGCTCGACGACGCCGCGGCGGCCGCTGGCGTCTCGTTCAAGTACACCACGTTCGACTGGGGAAGCCAACGCTATCTCGAAAAGGGGT
>DASSKS010000152.1:0-2138 GCA_035690245.1 Halococcus sp.
GACGCCGGGCCGCACGCGAAGAGCGGAGTCCACGCACTGAAGAAGTGCTTTCGCCAGAACAGGTACGCGCCCTCCAGACCGCGCCCGAGTCGGTGCGCGTCGAAGAAGACTTATTGAGGTATATCGTCGCCATTTCGCGCACAACCCGAGACCAACGGACGTGTGCGGTCGGCGTCTCGCCCCGAGGAACCCAACGACTGTTCGAGGCCGTCCGCGCTCGTGCGGTGCTCTCGGGGCGTGAGTTCGTCACACCAGACGACGTGAAACGAATCGCGCCCGCAGTACTCGCTCATAGACTGGTGCTCACGCCCGATGCCGCCGTTGAGGATGTCGAAAAACGGTCGGTCATCGAAGGCGTTCTCGACGCGGTGGCGGTGCCGACAGTCTGAACAGGTCACGACGTAGAATCCAATAATAATATCTGATTTGGAATTATTTTAATATCATGTGAACCGGGTTGAGCTAAGTGATGAACCACGAATGCTGGTACATATGAGAAACCGCCACCGCTCCGCAGACCGCACCGCGCCACACGCCTCCCCAGCCGATTCACTTCGTTCGCTCATCCCTCGCGCGAGTCGCGCACTTCGTGCACTCCCGCGCGCCACCGCAGACAAGCGGACTTCTGGCTGACAGTATATTGCCAATTGCTGCTTCGGCGGGATGTTCAAATACGTCTCTCTGAAGCGTATAACACCCGCAAATCAGGGCCGCAGGGCGATAACTAACACTACTGCGCCACAGAGCAGCGCAAGCGGTGCGAGCGCCGGCCCACCGCCGGCGAGACGATAGACGAGCACACCCCCCGTAGCCGCCACAGCAGCCACGAGCGCGCTCGCCCCCGCATGGACGAGTTCTACGCGCGTCGTTTCTGCCGCCCGACCCACTTCCTCGCCGAGGTCGATGGCGAAACCGGCGATATCCCACGAGACGACCGCAGCGGCGGTGGCAACCAACAAGAGTTCTGGAACTGCACCGGCGAGGCCCGCCACCAACACGCCACAGAACAGTCCCACACTACCGAGGGTGATGGTCGCCCGCGAGCCACGATACAGGCCGACCGCGAGGACGACGACCGAGAGCGCGCCGAGGAGCAATGCCGGTCCCGAGACGGCGAGCGCGAGCGTGCCCAAAACCGCTGCTCCGAGCGCAAGTACACCGCTCAATCGGGGTGGCGAGCGGTCGATTGCGGGTGTACGGGTGCTCATCGTGACTCCGTTCGAGCGAGCGCCACCGAAAGCGGTTCGTCACCCCAATCGATGACCGGGATTCCGGCCCTGCGAACCGCCGACATCCTGACTTTTCGCTCGGTTCGCGCGAGCCGATGACCCGGCGTGTCCGTGGTCGTACAATCGGGGCTGAGGACTGTCACGCGGTGGCCGGCGGCGTCGAGTCGGCGACAGAGGCGGGCAACGTAGTCGTCACACAGCGACGAGAGCACGATGAGCTGTGCCTCCGTAGGGAGTCGGCGGCGCAACCGCCGCACACGAATCGAGGGGAAAAACGGTTCCTCAGGCGGTGTCGGCGCGAGCGCCGGATGGGTAGCGAACATCTCACGAACCCGAGAACGGTGGGTCGCACCCACACCCGGAGCCAGCCAGCACGATTCGGGCGAGAGTGCGGCGATTCCAACGGGATTTTCCTCGTCAGTGAGCGCGACGTACAGCGCGCCGGTGGCAGCGATGCTCCGAGAGAGCGCAGTGTCAGATTCGGGTCCCGGTGCGCAGTAGGCTTCCTCGCGCGCGTCGATGAATAAGACAACCGCGGCGGCGCGTTCCTCACGGAAATCCACAGTGGAAAGGTCTCCCGTTTTGGCCTTTCGGTTCCAGTCGATGCGCGAGAGCGGGTCTCCAGACCGGTACTCGCGGGTCGTATGAAAGGCGACGCCACTCCCTCCGATGTCGGTGAGCACCCGTCCGGGCTGGCCGATGGTCTGTTTGCGAAGCGCGAGTTTTCCCCCGGAATCGAGCGGCGGCACACAGGTCACGGGGGTTTCGGTCGTCGCGCGGACATGGGTAACGCGCTCAGTCGCGCCGCTCACGTCCCGGACCACCACGAGCGCCGGGTCGAATCTGTGTGTGCCACGAGCAGCCACCAATTCATACGAGAACGCCGTCGATTTGCCGGACTGGAGGGCG
>DASSKS010000153.1:0-2419 GCA_035690245.1 Halococcus sp.
ACCGCCGCGCCCGTACTCCGCGTGAACTCGTCATCGCTTCTGGCGGCCAGTACCGTGCCACCATCGGAGACTGCGAGCGCCGGGTTCGTGGCCGCTTCTGGCGTGCTACAGCGGACAATAGCGAGGTCGGAGACAACGAACGGAAGCATCTCTGCGTTCTGTGGCGTCGGTTCGACATGAGTGGTGAGCTTCCACTCGGGGAGGTGCGCTGAAATCGTCTCGAACGGCACAGAAAGGTAGACTTCGAGCCGTTCTGCTAGCGAGTACTCATACAGCGCGGCGAAATCGAGGTCGAGTTCCGATTCGAGCGCGCGCCGTTCGTGGAGGTCCACTGGATAGAATCCCTCAGTCCGAACGAGACAGTCGAGGAAGAACACCTGTTTGAGGGTGTTCTCGACCGTGCGCTCGAACTCTCCTCGTCCTTTCAAACTGTACTCGAATCCATCGCTGGTACACAACAGGGGTTCGTCGCCGGGCACGATACGCGCCCCGAGGTAGTACGCAAGCGACGAGACAACGAAGATGTGGCGGTAATCAGGAGGAACTTCGATTGTCACACCCGTATCGGGTGCGGAGAGACCCGCGAGGTCGAGTTCATCACCCACCGCAAGGGTCGGCGGATGGCCGCGGAGCGTGGGATAGGAGCGCTCGACGCTGGTGGTCTTGAGCGCAGAAGCGAACACGGAGACAGCCTGCATCATGTCTTCTGGGTCCGTGGTCGTCGTGACGGTCGTGGCCGGACGGGCGTGGTGTGAGCGCGCGCCCACCGCGACATCCGTGACATCGCCGAAGTCGATGGTCATTCGCTCGGCATCGGCGCGCAGGGCGACGGAACTCTCGACGCGAAGGTAGAGTTTGACCGGCGCGCACAACTCGACTGTGTACTCTCCCGGCGGGAGTTCCTCCGCGGCGAAATGTTCGGCCTGTGTGAGAACCATCCCGTTTTCGTCGTGAACGTATGTGAGAACGACGCTCGGAAGGGTGATTGCACTGGTACGAATCGAGGCGGCGGCATCGACCGGAAAGCGAAATCGCTCCCGCTCGATGGATTCGGGTGCGACCGATTCGGGGGTCGAGAGTACATAGCTGTGGCGCTCTATGGGGTCAATCACGGCGACTCCACCGTGTACCGTCTCGAATGAGGGACGCATCCTCAGACCCCGTTTATTCGTTGGCTCATCGTTCTATTCAAGCTACTCATCGTGTACTATACACGCAGAGTATCTCCGAGGGTAAATACTTGTGGGTGCGTTTTACTGGTAGTTTATACTGAGCAGTAGTTCACGGTCGAGACAGTTGGTGCGTGAGAACTGGCCGAAGACGGGCAGGTTCAGTTCGTGTAATCGTCGGGATTGAGCCGTATCTATCACTAATACGTCATCTTGCACGGCGGTGTAGTTCTGCTGGTTGATTTTCGAGAAGTGTGTTCCGATAGAAAGACAGCGGTATATCAACGAAGCGAAATCGGGATTTATATGAGTTGCATGAAAACCCCCAGTATGACACATGGTCTGTTATTGCCGGGCGTCAGCGATGTCAGCCTTCCAACCCTCGCAGTTCGCGCGGAGGAACTCGGCTACGAGTCTGTCTGGATGGGTGAACTCTGGGGAGGGAGTTCGCCGATTCAGCTCGCAGAAATCGCCGGACGAACCGAGACGATAACGCTCGGCACGGCGATTTTGAACGTCTACTCGCGCACGCCCGCGACGCTCGCAATGACCGCCAGCAGTCTCGACCGCGTTTCGGATGGCCGATTCATTCTTGGTCTCGGCACAAGTACGCAGAAAGCCATCGAAGACCTCCATAGTATGAATTTCGAGAGACCGGTGCGCCGCGCCCACGAGACAATCGAACTCACGAAGCGCTTTCTCGGAACCGACAAAAGCGAGGGCGGCCGGGTCGCCTACGATGGCGAGCTGTTCCACGCGGCTGACTTCCCGGCACTCGACGCCGATGTTCCAGTCTATCACGCCGCGCTCGGGCAGGCAAACCGCCGAGTCGTCGCCCGCCTCTGTGACGGGTGGCTCCCGCACAACATCCCGTTTCCGAACCTCGATGAAGCTTTTTCATACGTCGCAGACCACGCCGAGCAAGCGGGACGAGACCCCGCAGACATCACGGTGGCTCCCTACGTTCCGGCGGCGGTCGCAGACGACCCCGAGGTCGCACGCGATGCGATTCGCGGCCACATCGCGTACTACACCGGAAGCGGCGAGGGATACCGGCAGGCAGTCGCCTCGCGCTTTCCCGACGCCGCCGAACAAATCGCTGAGGCGTGGCACTCGGGCGAACGCAAAGCGGCTGCTGGCTCCGTCAGCGACGAAATGGTTTCCGCGCTCGGTGTTTCCGGCACGCCCGACGAGGCGCGCACACAACTGCACGAACTCACGGAGAATTCGGTCATCGACCATCCGATAGT
>DASSKS010000154.1:0-16074 GCA_035690245.1 Halococcus sp.
CGTTCGCTACGGCTCCGATTGCTTCGCAGAAGTCATCGAACTCCTCCTTGTTGATCACTAATGCGCTCCGACCACTCTTGATGGTCCTCTTGGTAACGAGGTTCCCGCCGAGGTCCACAAGTGCGTCCATCGCTCGGTGAACGATGTTCCGCACGTGGGCGGAACTTCCTTCAGTCAGTCCCGTGTGGCCTTCTTCGTCGCGGAAGTGCTCGCGGAGGATGGACCTCGCTCGGCTCGTATCGAGGTAGAAAATTCCATTCCCTTTCTTGCATCGGTCGAAGAAATCACTCCACAGTGCGGCGGCGTGCTCATCCCTGTTCGTCTTGATTGTCCCGCCGACCTTCCAGATTCTCGTGGTCTGTTGAATCGGAAGCGTGTTTTCAAGGTCTCCGTCCTCGCGTGATCGATTCGATTGTTCTTCGAGTTCATCGAGACGTTTCTCGGCGTTGGCAATGTCGTCGATAATCCAACCGCGACTCTCTTCGGCGCGTTGTTGTTCGTCTTCGAGCGTACTTACCCGTGGTTCGAGGGCGGGGTTTTCCCCTCCGTCAGTGGCTACGACGGTCTTTTCATCGTTTTCGACCTGTTCTCGAAGTTCGTTACGCTCGGCTTCGGCTTGCTCGGCGTGCTCTTGAAACTCGGCCACTTCGTTACGGAGTTCGTCAATCTGGTCGTAGGCGTGTTCAAGAGCGCGTTCGTTCTTCCGGGTACGCTCTCGAAGCTCGTGGTTCTCGTGCGCGAGAGCGTGGCGGTCCTCTCGGTGTTGCTCACGAGTGTCATCGAGTTCGGAACGGAGTTTGTTCTCGGTATGCTCTTTTTCGGCTTCGAAGGCGTCAAACCGGCGCTGAAGCCCTTCAAAGTCACGTTGAAGCTGAATTAGTTGCGTTTGCAATTCATCGGTCGTCGGTCCGGTAGATTGATTACCGGTGGCTCTGTCTGTGGACATAGAGGTTAGAGGTCAGGGCAAACTTCCTCGGTTTCGGGGGTGCTGATAACACCCCCGGCCCGCATGGGTTGTTTACGCGAGCTACTGGTATTCCATAGCCCCTTGACTTGAATCTAGGGGATTCGTCAGTGCTATAAGTAACATGGTTGTGATTCCCGTTTATCCTACCTGCGGTCGTTCTCGCTACCGTCAGCGTACTCGGCGGATCGTAGCGGGAGTAAGCGTGGGAGCAAATACTGGAGCCGTTAGTTGCAACGGTGTAAACACAGAATGTTAGTTTTAATCTCTTTTTCTACTAACTACAATGAGTCCTATTCCGAGCACTGCAAGTCCCACGGGTGCGCCCGCGGATAGTAGACCAATTTTGCACGTGTTCACGCCACCATCGGGCGTGTATACGATACTGAGTCCTTCAATCCCTCTGAACTCAAAACCGCCCGGAGGTTCGCCATGATAACCGACATTCGTACAAACAGTTCCTGCTGTCGTTTGTGTCATAGGTAGAATAAGCAACATCCCAATCAGCAAAAATCCAATCCCGGCTTGCATCCTCGTTTCCATGATATCGTATGTTGTTTCTCTGTGCATATAAGCTTTGTTCTAAAATCATAAACCTGAGATTATTCCTTTAAAATTTCATCTTGAGAATGATTTATATAGCATATGTTCGTAGTAGTATGTGATGGCAATAGATGACGAACCGAAAATAGGGGCGGTGATCGAACTCGGTAGCAGATTGCGTAACATGACACGTCGTCAGTTCGTGAAGACGCTTGGTGTCGCTGGAACCGGCGTGGCTGGACTAGGGAGTATGATTGAAACAGCATACGGACAGGAACCGGAGGGTGTACCTATCGTCTACACGTATGACATTTATGACAATCCTGAGCAGGTCCGGATCATTTCTGAAGAACGGTATCGACGCTTGAAGACTTTCGTTTCTCTTCCTGAGGAATTCATGGCGAGAAATCCGTTGGTGAACGAAGTCAGTATTGTACAACAGTCTGACGATGACGAGGACCTAGCCCTTGTGCTGTACGTCGATGAACTCACATCCACACTCAGTGATGCTCTCCCTGACAGTGTCCAGAATGTACCGATAATATATCGAGAAAGGTCTGGCGAAATCCAACCGAACTACTGCGGCTATCGACATGATCGAAGAAGCCCTCAACGGGGTGGTCTTGCAATCGGTCCAGGGAAAGGCGGATACGGGACGCTCTCTTTCGTTGCATTCGATAAAGGGAGCAACAACGAAGTATTGCTCACCGCAGACCATGTAATGGACGGGACTAGTCGTATGTGGCAACCGGACAAGAACCATTCTGACGCTAGACGTGTTGGAAACTTCATCAGCAGAAGTCGAAAAGGAAACGGACAAGATATAACCAAGTATCGAGTCCGGTCCGGAATCAACGCCGCTCCCCGTCGTACTCAGAGAGGTGATGTACCTAATGTCACAGGTACATGGGGATTTTTCGGGCTAGCTGATCGTGTGAATCCGAGAGGTGCATCGTTAAAGAGCTACGTCAGTGCTGCGAATCACTGTCGGTTTGTGGATCACTGTTATGAGGTGACTAAATACGGAAGTTGGGTGTACTATCAAGCTAACTTTGATGATTCTCCTGCCGGTGGGGGCGACTCCGGTGGAGCATACGTCGATGGAAACGGAAAGCTCGTTGCCATACACCAAGCTACGTTTGATCCTTGGCATGATCCACCCTTTGATGTGGGTGGTGTCGGCAGACCCACGCTGAATGCAGTAGGAGCAAAGCTGTATCGATAACGTCTGTACTATTCTTCCCCCTCTGTAATCAACCACTCCCCTGATTGCAGACTGCAACCGACTTCGATTCTTTTTATACTGACGGGGGTGCAAGCGAGAGCCGTCCAGAATGGCCCGCTATGCCACCTACATCCGCGCATCGACCGACACCCAAGAGACCACCCACCAGCGCGACGCCATTGACGAGTGGCTTGCACAGCGCGACATCAACCCCGCAAACGTCGAGCGGTACGCCGACCTCGGACATTCAGGGTCCGACCCCGGCCGCGAGCAGTTCGCCGCGCTCGTCGAGGATGTCCAGACAGGCGAGTACGAATACGTCGTCGTGTGGGAAATCTCCCGACTAGCACGACTCGGCAGCATCTACCAACGCTTTTTCGAGCACTGTGAAGACGCTGAAACCACAGTAGCGATTACCGACGGCTGGGTTGGGGAAGTTCGCCCCGACGGGACCGGAAAGCTCATCGCGGACATTTCAGCGGCGGTCGCCGAGGAGGAGCGCCGCCGCCTCATCAAGCGTACACAGGCAGGCGTTGAGCGCGCCCAAAAGCAGGGCAAATGGCTTGGGAACGTCCCCGCAGGCTTCTCCCGCGACAGCGAGGGCTATCTTCAGGTGCTCCTCGACCCCGACCACGAGGACGGTGAGACAGGCTACGTCGAACTCCGCACTGCCATCGAGCGCGTCGAGACCGGTGAATCCTACCGTAGCGTCGCCCGCGACCTCCCGACACTCACTCGACAGGGCCTCATGAACATCCATACCGACGACGAGCGCCGTCGATGGTATCTCGACGCCGTCGCCGACGACGACCGCATCAGCGACGCGCTCACCGCCGTAGAATCCGAGTGAACTGAGCCACGAACCGCGACCGTCTCCGCACCGCAGATGAATTCTAGCCTAAAGGGCCGGCCATAGCCCGACCACGTACCCGCCCTTTGCACCCGGCGGTGCGGAGCGCCACCATTTCCTGTTCCTGCTCGCGCGCACAGCGCGCTGCGCGAGCTTTCGTAGAGAAACACCAGTTACAGACACGATACTCACAGCACTGGTTCATGGCATTCAACAGATGTACAGACGAGACGTGTCTTCGCGCGTAGTCCCATTCTTCTCCTAGCCGCGATGATATTGCACGTAAATACTTGAGTTGTAATCTGGTTCTAAATCCAGATAAGTGATATCACCTTGGGCGTTCCAGAAATCACTTCCCGTTACGATGTAACCCTGAGCTTTTTTGCCTGAGATTTTCCGATCGTTATTCTCCAAGTTTGAGCCTCTACTTATCGAACCAGTCATTTTAATTTCCCTGTAGAGACCGCCAGAGTTCCTTCCGATCACCTCTATAGTTCCCTTGGGACGATATCGACTTCCGAACCCGTTATCTATATCGACTGTTAATGGATTATCTGTTGAGAAATATAACAAGGTTCCAGAGAATGTATAGCTATCTGTGTTGTAATTCGCTATGTAACCAGAAGCTTGCGAATTATTACCAAATATATCGTCACTTGATTCAGTATTCCCTCTGCGCGAGAGATCGTTAGATGACACTTCAAAGTAGTAAAGAGCGCGATCATTACCACCGTGGATTTTGATGACTGATCGAGCAGCACTAGCCGTATTAGCACTCATGAGGAGTGCACCAGTGCTTCCGGTTATAGCCGTCGCTTTTCTAAGAAAACTACGCCGATCGACTGATCCGTTAGAATCATTATTTGACATACAAATCCAACGGATGATTGGATGTAACTTAAATCTATGGGTTTCGTCTAGATAATTTCACGGTTGATATAAATGCAAAATCTAAATTAGATCCTGAACAAACTCATTTTGTATCTGAGCGTTTCTCACTATCGCTGGACGATGTTAAGTGCTTACAAAGGGGTTCGTTACTTCTCATCTGATGAAAGACTAATCAGGTTCTCCCGTCCGATACGGAGTTTGTCTATCCGGTCCTTCTTGTCCATCGCCGATAGCAATTGGGAAACTTTCGCGTTTGACCAACCAGTTTCAGAAACAATAGTAGCTTGTTTCATTCTACCATTGTTTTGTACTAAGAGTTGCTCAATGTGCTCTTCATCTGTGATGAGTGCCTCTTCGGTCGGATCGTCAAATGAGTCGGTTGATGGTGTATTCTCTGAAGACTCATCTAATACCAACGCTTTCACCCATTCGCTTTCGATCGTGTATTCGTTGGTTCCGTTATATAGCGTCAGTGCGTAAACTCCGAGTGCAGCGATACCAATTCCGAGAATGAGGATACCCACTCCAAGTATATACGGTGATACTAACGAAGGCCGTTCCTCCCAACCGTTATCTGTTTTTTGTGTCGAACGATTATCTGTCCGAGACTGAAACGTTATTGCTGGCGATCCTGGATCGAACATCCTAGGACCATCAAACTGGATAGTACCATTCCTGAACCCGACTGGCGATCCGGCGATGAAGTATTGAGGAGGGGATTTGATAATCAGCGTCTGATTCGCGGTAAGACCAGGCAGCCATGTTCCATAAGTTGTGTGGAATACATCGCCGATAGCTACTGAACTGCCGTTCGTCTGCGCGAAGTTTGTCCATGTAAATCTGAGAACGAGTTTGCCGATATCAGTTCGGCTCGTATTCTCGCCGATGATGGTCGCATTCCGGGTAACGTTTGTAATATTCATCTGCCGTCCGGTGACGATACTCGATTGATTTGCCGCCCGCCTGAACGTCGAAACCGAGAAGCCAGTCTCACCGCTCTCAAACTCCCGAGCGAGTGCTCTGAACGCCGCAGACTCATTTTCTTCGTTGAGAATGAAGGTGATAGAGACTTGAAACCGCGCATCGCCATCCGGGTGTGGATAGATGGTGATGGTTGTAGTGTTAGCTGCTGACGCAGACTGTTGTGTCTGATTTGCATTTAAAGCAGACTGGCCGAGCACAAATCCTGGCGCGATGACCGTGATAATGGCAATCACGACGATGACTATGCTCAGGCTCGTCTGGAAGCGCATACTAACTGTATTCATCTCGTTGTAGAAATAATTTCTATTCCCAAAATGACCAGCGTGTAGAAGTCTTCATAAAATAGCGAAATTCTGATATATATGAAGAGAGAGAGGGTCCGTTGCAGGCATCGATTTGACTCAGCACGCGCGTTTCCCACGATTCGAGACAGCGACCGCAGACGATTCCCCGGCGAAGCCGGGCACGCCGTACAGCCCGTTCCCTCCGTGCGCTTCGCTCCTGCCGGTCGCTCGCTTCCCCCCACCCGCCTCCATGTTCCTGCTCGCTCCCTGCGGTCGCTGCGCGGGCTTTCACAGGTGAATGATTAGCTCAGGTGCTCGCACGAGTCACATGTCCCAGTCGGCGAGGTGAGCCGGGAACGGTTCATCAGTGGTCATCGTCTCCCTTACGGCGCGCGTCGGTCCTCCGCCGGGCGGTGACAGTGCTTACAGACGATATGCCCACAGGCATCGCCGTTCCACTCGGCAGAGTAGGGACACTCATCGGGGTCGTCGCAGGCGAGCGCATCGACGCCACGGCGAAGGTCCGTCTCGCAGTGGGCATAGTACCAGAACCAGCCTCCGCCGTTAGCGGGAATCACGATTCGCCGTCGGCGTTCGGAACAGAATCGAGCAGAGCGCGGTTCTTCGCCGCTAATCGTTCATCAAGTTCATCCGGCGAGAGGGTCGGACCACCGCCCGCTCCATGGATAGCGCCGAGCGTTGCGGCGTCAGCCGCCGCGTCGATGGTTGCCTCACTCCCGCCGGGGAACAGGTCGCGCAGTTCCGCGTACTCCGGTGGCTGTGGGCGCTCTCGCGCTGCGAGATACACGGCGTATATCGTCTCGTTCTCGTCGGTCTGGGTCATATCTTTCCCTCGCCGGTATCCTCGGGAACCACTGTGAACCCAAGAGTTCGAAAGTCATTCTCGTCGAACGCGAATATGTGCTCGACATCATACTCGCGGGCGAGCACTCCGGTCGTATGATCAACGAACGAAATCTGTTGGTCGTCGTACCGCTCGAACTCCCTGCGCGTGTCCGCAAACGCGGCTGCGTCGGGATGAAGTACCGTGACGCCCGGCGCGTCGGCTCGGTCAAGCGCCTCGACAGCTGCGGCGTGTCCCTGCTTCCGGCGTGTGAGCGTTGCGAGTTCTGAGAGGACGTACCCGCTGGTGTAGATCGGACGGTAGGCGAGGTCGCCAGCACCGATAGCCTCGAAAACCGCTGTCGAGCGGTCGTGGTTCTCGTCTCGACCAGTGAATCGCGCGAAGAACGCTCCTGTGTCGATGAACAGCGGACGAGCCGCCCGCACGCTCTCGCTCACGCTTACGTGTCTCCATCAGTCTCGGTCTTATCGTCTGCCTCGATAGGCCCATACAACACGTCGTCTATCGTTTCGTCGCCGAGGTCGGCATCAATGAATGGGTCGCCCGCGAACAGCGGCGCGTTAGGGTCCACGTCCTCGCTGGTCTCCTGCCCGCGGTCGTTCTCGTCGCCGTCAGCGTCATCGAGCGCGGCGAGCGCCGCCTCTTTTGTCTCACCACGTGCGGTAATACCGACGGTTTCCTCCCGCGCCATCCACTGGCCGTCAGCAGTCTCAGTGAGCGTTATCCGGCGCTGTTCGGCACTCATGCTGGTTCACCGTCCTCGACGAGCGTCCACACCGCCGACGCACCGATTTTCTTCTGACGAACCCGTCCCTCGTCCGCGAGCTTCCGAAGCCGGTAGTCGGCGCTTTGGCGGGCGATACCGAGGTCATCGGCGACCTCACTCGTCGCAGCCGGGTTGTGGTTTCGAACAGCGGCGAGCACGTCCGCGTCAGCGTGTTCCGGTGAGAACCGACCCCGCTCGTCTCTGTCAGCTGTGGGTGTCATGCGACCAGCTACGTGTTCCGGTGTAATAAATCCACCTGCTACGGTAGCGTACCGTAACGTTTATACCGTCTGCTATTGTAGCATATGGCAGAGGCAGAAACCGGCGTCCGTGGGCGTGATTCAACGAGAATCGCGCCGGGTGGTTGCAACACCCGACGCCGCTGTCTCAGGAGTCCAAGACAGCAATGGCAACGTCAGCGACGACGGCTGAAAGCGGTGTCGAACAGACCGAGCAAGAACGGACGATTGAAGTGGGCCGGTTCCGCCGCGCCTGCACCGAGGCGATGGGCGTAACGTTCACCGCCCCCGGAATCGCCGATATTGCGTCGGCGAGCGGCAACACGTATGAGGTCGAGCTTGAGGGCGGCGTCTGCGAGTGTCTAGACTATCAGAATCGGGGTGAGCGATTTATCTGTAAACACGTTCAGCGTGCTGCGCTCGTGGCGCTCTATGACGACGAGCAGGCGAACACCGAACTCGTCGCTCGCATGGCCCGCTATGCCCGTGACGCCGGGTGTCAGCACGAGGGGCGCGGGTGTGCTGGACCGACGACCACCGCCGACCGTCTCGATGGCCTACCGTGTCCCGGCTGCTGTGACGCCGTCCGGTCAGCAAACGTTGACGAGTGGACCGTCTGGAATCGCCTCGTTGCGCCGGAACGGGAGGTCCGATAATGGCGAAAATCGTGCGATTCTGGCGCGCGCTCGCCGGACGCCTCGTCTGTGCCGAGTGCGGGGGGTCGTCGTGGTCCATCGCTCGAACCAACTACGAAACGAAGGGTAGGGCCATATGCGACGAATGTGGCGCTCGCGCGGTTTACTATCGGCGTGGGCGCTCGCAGCCGAACGCAGTGGCGGGCGCGGTCAAGCCGGGGAGTCTGACGCATCACGAGGACCACATCGAACACTCGGCGAACGAGTGGCTTGCTGAGGCGGAGGCTGGCCGATGAGCGAGTTCTGTGGCGGTTGCGGGAAGGATATGTCCGAATACTCCGACGAGGAGCGCGAGGAGGGCTGGTGTATCTCGTGCGCGCCGGAACTCTACGAGTTCGGTGGCCCGTTCGGGCCGTCGGTGGACCCTCTCAGCGGCGTGGAGACCGACCAATGACTGAGGGCGACGACTTCGACCCCCATCAGTACGTTCCGGACCGAATCGACATCATCACGGCTGACGGCATTGAGCAGGTCCACGACCACCTAAGCGACGAGAACGCCGTCGAGTACGCGGAGGCGTCGGTCGAGGAACAGGCCACGTTCCTCTGGGAGATGGTTGACCGCGGCGTCATCGACCTCGAAATCAGTGGCCGATGAGCGGGAGCCAGCCCGACCAGCAGCGCCGCGAGCGACGCAGCGAGCGCCGCGCCGACTGCTGTCGAAACGGCGTCCCAGCGTGCGTAGGTCCGGCAGGCTTCGATGAGGATTACCACGGGCGCACGCTCTACGTCTGTCAGACCTGCGTCGCCGAGGCGACCGGTGGCGAGCATGGGAGCATCGAGTGAGTCTCACCGTCACCTGTAGCGAGTGCGGCGTGGAATTCGCACGTGAGGAGGCGCGCGGCGCGTTCTTCGACGGTGACGAAGCTCGCTATCGCTGTCCAAACGGACACTGGACCAAAGGCCCACCACCGGGTTGACCGGTGCGGCGTCCCTTTTTGCTATAGCCAAATCAGTGAGGCTCGGAGGCGAGTCACGCTGAACCTTATGTAACGATCCGATGGCTCTGAAAGGCCGACCGTTACATAAGGTTTAAGAGCCGGAACCGTTAGACAATGGTGCAGCTTTCACTCGAAACGAGGTGTGTTTAGACTGAGTGTCAGTGATCCGGCAAACTGTCCGCCTATCCATTAGCCCCCGTATCCGCCTATCTCTACGGTTTCTACTCGCATACAGAGCGTGCTGCGCGGACTTCCACAGGAAACGAACGGGAACGCAGATGGAGTTTTCACAGCGTCATCTCACGCCGTTTAGACAGACAGAGATAAGAGCGTTTTCGTGGCGTGCCCCTCTTACTATAGCACAAGCATCCACGGTGATGGTAGAAATATAGCACACCATTGCTGAATTTGAGAATGAAAAAGTTAGTCTAATACATATTCACCAAAAACTATAATACACTGCGAAAATATATCATGGTCATGGTCAACAATCCATTGCGTGTACGAGATGTTCACAGTAAGAAGATCTCGGGAATGGGACGACGTCGGTTCCTCGAAACACTTGCTGGTGCTGGATTCACTGGTGCAGCAGCATATCTATCAATAGATGATGTGAAGGCAGCAGCGACTGATGAGGTACCGATTGTGGTCGGTTTTAGAAGCGATGAGCCGAAGGAATCAATCGATTCGATGACTCCCGTCGTTGAATACGTCCCCGCTGATTGGTATAACAACCTTCAAGAAGCAAGGGAAGTTCAAAGCCAATTCGAGCAATCAATCGGGGAAATGGGAAACGTAGTAGGAATTGGAGTAGAGGCTGGACAGGCTGGAGGAGAAAATGCTGCAATACGAATCAATGTATTACCAGGGCAGAAGTCTCAGATGTTAGGTGCGATTCCAGAGTCTGAGCAAGGAGTTCCAGTCAAAATCAGCGAAGCCATACCCCCTCAGCCGGGAGCGTGCAATACCGGTGATTTTGGGGATACCATCCCCGGAGGCGTAAGGGGTATCTCCACGAGCAACAGCGGCGCGTATGGTACACTCGGGTCTGCCACAATTGCAAATGGCAACAGACGGTTCATCACCGCTCACCATCTATACGGACGACGCAACATTCGAGGTGAAAGCCTCTTTCATCCAAGAAAGGGCGACAGAATCGGTGAAATAGTGAGAACTCATTGCTATGATGATTTCGTGCTTGCTGCGCCACGGAACGGTCATTGGCCAACACGAAGGATCGAAGACGCACGCTATCCACGTGTACGTGGAATGTTTTCGAGAGATGGAGTGACGGATCTGAGGAGGAGAGGCGTAAGACTAAAGAAAGTCGGCTGCACCTCGTGCTTAACATCTGGAGAAGTAAAAAGTGCAAACTATACGCTATTCTCTGGATACGGATGTGTTCCAAGAGATGGACAAATCCGTTGGGGACGGGGAAGACAAACGTTCACCGATGGTGACAGCGGTACTATGATTTATTCCCGAGCACCAAATGGGAATAACGTAAGCTGGGTTGCAGGAAACGCCCAGTGGTACCAAAACAATGCGGTCGGTGGAACATCCACTTGGAGTATCAACAATAAACACGGATACACTTGGTAGCGTATGAATAGATCCCGAATCAAGCCATTTCTTATTGGAAGAGACTGGAAGACGCTAATACGTTTCTCACTACTCACAGTCGGGGTGGTTTTGGTAGTTTTAGGGTTGGTTGTGGCACGAGATATGCTCGGAATAGCACTCACAGCATTCGTTCCGCGAGGAATTTCTGTATATCTCATTCCAGCAGTTTTTATCTTAGCAGCGGCAAATGCGTACTACAACGACGGTGTGTTGGTTTGTTGGCTGATTATCTTTGCTCCCCTGTTTTTTGCGTTTGTGAATTATATTGGGAGCGGTATTGCAATAGGGACTAATCCAACTCAGATTGAGTGGATTCTGTTGTCAGCTTCGGGAGGACTACTCTATGCCGTGATTCTCGGTACAATTGCGTTCATCCTTGGATCTGGTAGCCGTCGAGCCATCAGTCGTATCACTCAATAACCTTCTATTCTGTAGCAAACCGTGGGAAGGCGCACAGGTTCTGCGAGACTTGTCCGTCCACAGCCAGAAATTCGAAGCAACATTCTACCGTCGCTGACGCTATGGTCTCATTGAGTCGAGCAGATCTGACCTAAATTCGACCGAGTTGCCGTGTTCGCCGCGCGCGACTTCAGACTACTGGCTCCGTCTCTCCGAACCATCCCACCGCGACCGACTGACTCTGCGCGCGCTCCGCGCGCAGAGCGCACCGCACAGACTTTCGTAGGAGGAAACACTGATGTGTAGCGTGACGCTCACAGCGCCATCTCACGCCGTTCAGACAGAATCATCAGAAACGTTTATTCGGTCCGCTTCTGAGCACTCAGATATGCCTAACCCTTCTTGGAACATCGGCGATGTCGTTCGTGACCGCGAGGACGACGACCCCGACCCTGCTGTCGTCATCAACGTGCCCGACGTTCCCGCCGACGAGTGGGACATCCCGCGCTTCGGAAAGACCCTTGCCGAGGACAACCCCGACTATCCTGCCGACGCGCCAATCGTTACCGTCCTCTTCGAGGACAATCTTGACTATCATTTTCCCGACTGGGAGCGCGACGAGCCGATCTCCTACGACACGCTCGATGAGTGGGGTCTCCAGTACTACACGTTCCCCGCTCCGCGACTCGAACCTGCTGAGCCGACCGAACCGATCCAACCCGACGCGGAGAGCGACGGCGATACCTCGTCCACGGACGAGGCGATATCCCCCCCCACAGCTGAAAAGGACGAGACGGACGCCTCCGCACCGTCCGAAGCCGACGCTGAAACAGCTACACAAGACTCTCCTACCCAACCATCCGCCGCCGTGCGCGCCCTCGAAGCACGCCTCGAAGACGGCGGCATGACCACCGAACTCGAATCCGACGGTCGCACCATCCGTGCGACGAAGCTTGGCAACACCTACCGTGTTCGCCCCGACAGGGTCCTCGACGGAGACGGTCCGCTCCGAAATCGTCTCGAAAAAATCGTCGATACCGACGACCTCCAAGCTACGAACTGAGACTGACTGTGCGCGCAGACAGGGTTACTCAGTCAGATACGACCGAGCGGTCCCGTCATTCCGATAGCTTGCACAGCCACCAGCCGTCCGTACTCTGGACTAGGGCTTCGCCTTTCTCCAGATTCGTCAGGTCGCCCGTCGTCAGCGGAAGGCCTGTTTCATACGAGTCCGAGACCGACCGCTCGTACTCGTCCCCACTCCACGACGACGAGACGTTCGTCTTCCGTAGTTCTACCTCGCCCAGTGACGAAAGCACGAACTCCGCCGTCTCCACGTCGCCCGCTCGGAACGCGATCCGGTTCGGACAGTTCGACCAGATCGACTCTGCCATATCGCCATACCTCTTATCCAGTTGATGTACGTCCTGTGCGACGAGTATTCCCCGGACGCCCGACGACCGACCTGCCGAAGCCAGATTCTCCAGATTGCCGATCTCCGGAAGTTTGTCCACCTCGTCCAAGACGAACTGCTGACGACCCGGAGCTGAAAACGCTTGGTCGATGGCGCTTTCAACGAAAAAGCGCCAGAACCCGCGCGCATAGCGGTCCGTCTGCACGTTGTCGAGGACGATGGCCCGTCCGTCCGCCGCGAAACACTCCCCGAGCGATACCCGGTCGAGGTCACTGTCGAATATGTCCGACTCTAACAGCGAGTGAATCTCGCCCGTCATCGTAGTGAACGCCGCCGACCGACCAGCGCCGTCGAGCGTGTCGAGCGTCGTATGTATCGTCCCCGTGTTCGGAACGTTGTTCAGTTCCTCGATGATTGAATCCGGGCCTTGTTCAATCACGTCCGTTAAGGCGGCAAAATCACCGTGTTTCGCGTTCGTAAGAGTGATTGCGGCGGTCAGCATCGCGCGGGCCGCATCCGACCATCCCGTCTCACTCGTATGGTGCGCGCGAAATACCCCTTCAGTGATGTTTATCATCTCACGGATCGACTCGCCGCGGTCGAGAAACGGGTCCCAGCGAACGTCCGAGTCGCGTGAGGAGATCATCGCGGTGTCCGCACCGAGTTCGTTGAGTGCTTCGCCGAGTTCGTTGTACTCGCCCCGCTCGGAAATCGCGTGGGCGATCACCGGCTCATCCAGATTCCACTGGTCGAGTTGCTTTTTCACCTGCGTCGATTTTCCCGTGTTCGTCTGGCCGATGAACATCATCGAGACCTCGCGGTCAACCGTCGGATGCACCGATGAATCCCGACTCCGCTTATCCACCCGGTCAACCTCAACCGCGCCTTCTCCGGCGTATGTGAGGCTTCGCCGAATGGAATCACCGTATCCGGAGTAATACACTTCCCGCCCGCTCTTGGCTCCCTCTGTGTCCTCGACCTGCATTTCGTTGACGAACCATCCGATACCGAGGCCGAGCGCGAACAATCCCGAGAAGTCCACGGTCGAGCGCGTCCAGACCTCACCGACCAGCATCACTCCGAGGATGGCCCCACCACCGACCATCGCTTTCCTCTGAAGTGTGAGCGCCGCGAATTCGTCGGCAAACTCGATACTTCCGACTTTGTACGCGGACACTACTGCGCCCGCGAGGAGTCCTAATCCGACCAGCCAGAGCGTAATCGCCTTGAGTCGAAATCGGGTCAGGCTCATGCTGTTCCTCCGGTTCCGATGGATTCGCCATCGAATCGGTCAACGACCGCCGAGCGCAGGTGCTCGATATCGCTGCTATCCATATAGCAGTCTTCAGTTGTTCCAACCTGTGCGACGTGGACGTGATTAGTTTCGGTGTCGGTATGAACGCCAACGAGGAAGTCGGCGTCCATCTCGTCGCGGAACACTAGCCGCACGCGACGAGCGAGGTCTTCTGGGTCGTGGTCGTTTTCGAACGCAAACATGTGTTGTCGGCTCATTTCGCAATCGTATGCCAGTGCGCGGAACCCGTCGAGGTCGCGCCGATCAGCGCGCAATCCCGACCCTCGGAGTACGAGGTCGCCAGCGACGTAGTTGACGAGCTTCCCAATGTCGGCTGGCCCTGGATTCCGGACGTAGTTCGTTTTGTAGTTCATTCGTTCCCCCAGTCGTACATCCCATCGTCCTCTTCATCGGTACTATCAGCACCATCGGCAGCCGCAGCGACGCGCTCGACGATCTGGTCGGCCACGCGGTCAGCCGCGCGGTCGGCGGCGTCATCGACGAGCCGGAGCATCCGCTCCTCGATTCGATAGCGGTCAGCTGCGGATTCGAGTCCGTCGCGCTCGATTTTCTCCTCGATGGCTTGGCCGACGTATTCGCTCACGGACATCCCCTCGGCTTCGGCCTTCGCGGAGAGGGAGCGGTGGGTGGATTCGGAGACGTAGCCAGTGACCTGCTTGTTGCCTACCATGCTGGTGGGATTCCGGTCGTGCCGTAGGAGTTCTCTTTAATTATAAAGAGAGTAGAAACGCTGCAACTCATTGGGAATCCCCTCGCAGTCGGCGGATTTTGTGTACTGTACGGCCAGATTGTATGCTGTATTTGTACAGCATAGTATCGGCATAATCGGCCACCGTAATAGTATTTTGGGTCACTGCATATCCGCAGTAAAACCGGTTCAGCGCGAAATTCGTACTGCGGACGAACGATGCTCGATCTGGCGGAATCATGGCGGTAGTTCACCAACCATGCGAACAGGTTGACCGCGAGGGATGGAATGAATTAGGCCTATTACTTTTAATTGACAAGCCGGAGCTGTATACCGTCATATCGTGGAGATGCAGGCTTGCTTTGCCGGAACAGACCCGCGCGGTCCGCTAAAAGCGTCGGACGCTTGGCTGACGCATCACTATGGTTCATGCGTGATTCAGTACGCTGTATGAAGCGAATCACGCCTCAAATCCGGGACGAGCACGTCGAGTATATCGAGCGAGTACAGACCGACGCAGAGAGTGATATTAGCGATGCAGAGGCTATACGACGTATTTTCGACCGCGCGATGCAGTACGAAGCAGAGGTGAAGCGTCTTGAATCAGAGGTGGAGCAGACCGAAGCGCGGGCCGAAGAACTCCGATCCAAGCTCATTGCGACGACCGAGAAGGTCGAGGCATCGAACGAACTCGTGCGTGTCGTCGAGGACGAACAGTCGCTCCAGACACGCCGCGCAGAAGCGAGCGCGTTGACCCGAGCGAAATGGTGGCTCACAGGGATGCCAAGTGAGTAGAATTGTATAGCAATGTATGGTTTGTGAATTCGCTCCCTGCTATTTCTGGACTGCTGACTCAGTTCGTGAGAACCGCTCACGTGCGCTGCGTTTGCTCACCTCTAAGCGGTACGAGAGAGGATTCAGAGAGGAGTATAGCACAGCAAGCGTGATGACCAGACAACCACCTGCGAAAGCCCGCACAGCGCGCTGTGCGCGCGAGCAGGACCGTGGAGGTGGGTGGGAGCGAGCGTCGAAGACGCGAGCGATATGGAGGGCGGGTCGGGCGGACTTGGCCGGCCCTCCGGGCCGGGAATCCTCGGCGGTCGCGGTTGCGGTCGTTGATCCAAACCGCGCGTGAGAAACGCGCGCGAAGGGAGTCTGTGTTTTCCGTGGATAGTATGGCAAGGAGAAAGACGTGAATACCAGTCTCAGACTCATGAAAAGAGATATAGAGATGTATGAAACGGCGATGCTCGAAAGAATAGATTGCTAACGAGCTACCGTAGCGAACTCCGTTACGGTGAAATCTCCGACCTCCGAATCTCCCTGAGTCGATTCAGTCGATTCAGGAGGTTTACCCACCGCTACTCAACCACTGCTTACACCGCGTTC
>DASSKS010000155.1:0-2069 GCA_035690245.1 Halococcus sp.
GAAACAGTATTGCAAGTCTCTTTTCGGGAGGGCAGCGACAGCGCCGTATCGGCATCTACGGGCCGCCCAATGCAGGAAAGACCACGCTCGCAAACCGTATCGCACGCGACTGGACCGGTGACGCGGTCGGCCCGGAGAGTCACATTCCCCACGAGACGCGCCGCGCCCGACGAAAGGAGCACATCGAAATCAAGCGCAACGGAAAATCAGTCACCATCGACATCGTGGATACCCCGGGAGTCGCCACGAAGGTCGATTACACCGAATTCTTAGAACACGAGATGGAAAAAGACGACGCCGTCCGCCGCTCGCGCGAGGCGACCGAGGGCGTCGCCGAAGCGATGCACTGGCTCCGCGAGGACGTCGATGGGGTTATCTACGTACTCGATTCAGCCGAAGACCCTTTCACTCAAGTAAACACCATGTTAGTTGGTATCATCGAGAGTCAGGACCTTCCGGTACTCATCTTCGCCAACAAAATCGATTTGGAGGAAGCGAGCATCCAGCGCATCAAAAACGCCTTTCCCCAGCACGAGACGGTTCCCCTTTCGGCCTTAGAGGGCGACAACATGGACGAGGTGTACGACAAAATCGCGGAGTACTTCGGCTAATGTCCGAAGCAGACGACAACGCTGGCGACGCGAGCGGGGTCCAGATCGACATGATAAGCGGCGAGCGCATGGACCAGCTCACGAGCATGGAGAAGATACGATTGATCCTCGATGGGGTTCACGACGGCAATATCGTCATCCTCGAAGAAGGACTCGACCCCGACGAGGAATCGAAGCTCATCGAGGTGACGATGACCGAAATCAGTCCCGACGAGTTCACCGGCATCGAAATCGAGACCTATCCCGGTACGGAACAGTCCACAGGAGGATTTTTCGACCGGCTGATGGGCCGCACCTCCGAGACGAAACTCACCGTTATCGGCCCGGCAAATCGACTCAAAACGCTCCACAAAGACGAAACGCTCATCTCGGCACTCGTCACCCGGACATGAGCACCCGCCGATGACCACTTACCTCTCGATAGCCACTCGTTCATAATGCCACACCAGTGTACCCAGTGCGGTCACACGTTTCCCGACGGCTCGAAGGAGATGCTTTCTGGCTGCCCGGACTGTGGCGGCAACAAGTTCCAGTTCCAGCCAGCAACCGACACACACGAGACGGAGAGCGCCGAATCGTCATCCGCCCAATCCATCCCGGATTCGGGGACAGCAACAGAACTCTCGCCCGAGGAGTCCACAGCCGACGAGGACCGCGCACAGACGGACGCCCGGCGTGAGGTGGCCTCGGGCGAGGAACTCGCCGCCGAGTCCGAAGACCCCGAATCTGATTCCACATCCAGCCCACAGGAATCGACCGATTCCGAGACCGAATCCGACCTCGGAGTCGAGTCGGACGAAGATTCGACAATGGCCGCGCTTCGGCGCGAACTCAACGACCAGTTCGAGAGCATCAAAATCATCGAACCCGGCCAGTACGAACTCAACTTGATGGAACTCTACAACCGCGAGGAGTACATCATCGCGCTTCAAGAGGACGGCCAGTACGTCATCGAGGTTCCCGAATCGTGGTTGGGTGACAACTAACCAACCGAATCTTGCGAGCCACGTCGATTGAAGCACTTAACACACCGCCGGGAGAACCACCGCCATGAGTCAACCAACCAAAATCGTACTGGGGACGGTTATCGTCTCCGTGCTGGTCGCGCTGGGTGTCATCATCGCGCTCGCGCTCGCGTAGATGTTCGATTCTCGAACCCTCTCTGACGACCTCGCCGCTGTCCGTGACGAACACGCGCCCGACGCGCTCGTGTTCGACACCGAACGGGACTTCGAGACGCTCGACCCCGCCGTCGCCGAATCGCTCGGGCCGCTCGTGGACGCGCTCGACCCTACTTCCTCTCCCGACGAGTGGCTTCCACCCGACGCTCCCGACGCCCTCGTGCGATATGCAAGCAGCGAGTTCACTGTCGGAATGCCCGGCGACGGCGGCGTCGCGTGGAGTACACAAACCACTCCTGCGACGGTTTTCGTCAAACCCCGTCTTTCGGGGTCGCCC
>DASSKS010000156.1:0-3566 GCA_035690245.1 Halococcus sp.
CGCTTGGGCGCGTTCGGCAATCACATCGGCGTGGAGTTCGACATCCTCGTAGGCCTCCTCTAAGAAGCGGTGGAGTTCGAGAAATTCGGCACCCTCGACGTTCCAGTGGTGTTTTTTGAGTTGGTGGTAGAGCACATACGACGACGCGAGGTCTGCGTTCAGCGCGTCGATGATCTGCTCTGCTCTGTCCTCTTCGATGCGGAGCGCCGGCGATTCCTCGACGGTGCCGAACTCCTGACGGACGCTCGATTCGGATTCTTGGAAGCTCATTACAGTCCCCTCTACGTGGACTCCCCACTTAACGCTTCCCCTCTGGAAAACATATTTTTGGCTTCCCAAAAAATCTATTCACTGTGAGGAAATCCGTGCGCAGTACGGGATTCTCTCGCCAGGATTTAGGCCGACCGAAATCGGAACGCTTTACTGCTGTTTCGGCGAGCCTAAACCATATGCGACGACGACGATTTCTCACCGGTGTGACAGCCCTCGGCGCGCTGTTGTCTGGCTGTACCTCCAGTGGAGACGGAGGCAGTGGGACCGACACGGCGGACGGCGGTTCATCGAGCAACACGGCGAGCGCGAGCACCGCGACCGACACAGGTTCGTACAGCGTCTCGATAGCCCCAATGGGGGAAGTCACGTTCGAGGAGGTACCAAAAAAATGGCTCGCGAACAACGGCAGTTGGGCCGACATGGGGGTTGCCCTCGGCCACGATCTCCCGAAGGGCGTCTGGCTCACCGACCGATACATCACGCGCTACTACGAGGCGATTCCGGGGGTGTCGGTCGATAAAAGCGGGATGATAGACCTCTACAGCGATGGCGTCTCGAAGGAGGTGTTCTACGAGACAGCAGCCGACGTTCACGTGATGGACCCGAACTTCATCTTGAATCGGTTCAAAGGCTTAGAGCGGGCTGACATCGAGGGAATTAGGAAGAACGTCGCACCCTTTTTCGGAAACAGCATCTTCTCGCGCGGCTACCCATGGCACGACTATCGCTACTATTCGCTGTACGAAGCGTTCGGAAAGCTCGCAGCCGTGTTTCAACAACGAGAACGCTATCAGGCGTTTTCGAACCTCCACGAGGATTTTCAACAAACCATCGAAAAAAGTCTCCCTGACGAACGCCCAAGCGTCGCCATCCTCTGGGCATCAGGGAACGAACCGGAGACGTTCTTACCGTATCTCATCGACAAGGGAACGAGCTACAAGCAGTGGCGCGACCTCAAAGTACGCGACGCGCTCGCAGAGACCGACGTGAAAGGGTTTCATTCCTCGCGCGGGCAGATCGACTACGAGACGCTGCTCGCAATCGACCCAGATGTACTGCTGCTTCGCGGTCACGAACAACAGACCAAAAAAGAATTTCAGAACACTGTCGTCAAATTCATGAAAAATCATCCAGTAGCGAGCGAACTCAGTGCCGTCAAGCATAGGAGAGTGTTCCGCGGTGGCCCGCTCTATCAGGGTCCAATCACGAACCTCGTGCTGACCGAACGGGCCGCGAACCAGCTCTATCCCGATGCGTTCAGTGACGTACAACTGTACGACCCACAATGGGTTTCTGCCATCGTCAACGGTGACTTCCGACAATGACTGATGATAACACGAGGGGCACGCTGTCGCGTAGAACGTGCCTCAAAACAGGTG
Source organism: Halococcus sp. (assembly GCA_035690245.1). Taxonomy (GTDB): domain Archaea; phylum Halobacteriota; class Halobacteria; order Halobacteriales; family Halococcaceae; genus Halococcus. The sequence goes on from DASSKS010000156.1 coordinate 1,653, forward strand.
GCGCGCTCCTCGCGGGTGGATTGCTCGCCGGGTGTGCCGGCAACGCGACACAATCGAACGAATCGAGCGAAAAATCGGCGGACACGACACAGAAGGATTCGTATTCGGTGGCGATGTCGCCGGTGGGCGAAGTCGCGTTCGAGGGCGTCCCCGAGAGCGCCTTCGTCGTCAACGCACAGTACGCGGACATGGCGGTCGCGTTCGGGCATGGCGACGCCGTAAACTCGCTCTTTTCCCCGAAATTTCTCGGGAAGACGATGAATAACTACTACGACCGGCTAAACATTTCCTTCGACTGGAAGGGACTACCGGACCCGCTGAGTGGTGGGCTGTCGAAGGAGTTGGTCTACAAACTCAGCAGCGATGTCCACTTCGCCGACCCGGTGATGGTCACCGCCACCCAAAAGGGATGGGAGAAATCCGATATCGAGGAAATCCGCACGAATATTGCACCGTGGTTCGGCAATTACTACAGCGGTCCTCACAGCAAACCGCCGAAGGACTATTCGGGAAAATACCAATACTACTCGCTCTGGGAACTCACGGAAAAGGTCGCCCGCGTTTTCAAAGCCCACGACCGATATAAGGCGCTCGAAGCGATACACGCGGAGATGCTCTCTACCATTCACTCGAAGCTTCCACCAAAAGACGAGCGTCCGACTGCTGCGCGGGTCACCCTCGGCGACGGTGAATTTTACACCTATCACCTCAACGAACCCGGATTCTGGATGGCGGACACCCGGCCACTCAGAGCGACCGACGCCTTCGCCGGTGAGACGTGGAGCGGCCAGTGGGGATGGGGAACCGTCGGATACGAGGCCATGCTCGAAGCCGACCCGGACGTCATCCTCCATCTGTGGGGGCTTTCGCCGGGGTACGACATCCACAAAATCGTCAGAAAAATCAAAAACCATCCGGTCGGCAGACAGCTATCCGCGATTCGAAACGACCGCTTCTATGCCTCGGGAATCCGGCGGCAGGGTCCGCTCGTGAACCTCTTTCAACTGGAGATGACCGCCAAACAACTCTATCCCGAGAAATTCGGCGAGTGGCCCGGCTACGACGGTGGTTCGTATCCAAAAATTCCAGAAAACGAACGGCTGTTCGACCGAAAGCGTGTGGCGGGCATCGTCAACGGCAGGAATCTCGATTGAGACCGCGGACGAGAGCCACCTTTTCCGGTTTGCGCATCGAAACGAATAAGTTCCATTTAGGTGTACCTAAACCAAGAGCGACATGGCGAGTGATACTTCCACGCAGTCCCAATCGGGGCGAACGACACGATTCGGGTGGATAGACGGCTCGCTCGTCGCCCTCATTCTCGGGAGCGTCGTCATCACGGTCATTGCCGGACTCGTGCAGGTGAGTTTCGGCGCGTACTCGATGTCGATTGTCGAGGCGTGGAAGGCCGTGTTCAACCCTGACGTGATTTTCAACCTCCAGACATGGGAGGCGTTTCTGCTCGGCGGCGAGATACCAGAGATGGGAGAACAGAGCCTCATCGTCTGGAACATTCGACTCCCGCGGGTGTTCGTTGCGATTTTCGTCGGGATGAATCTCGCCGTTTCTGGCGCGATATTCCAAGCCGTCACCCGCAACGAACTCGCCAGTCCATTCATCCTCGGGGTTTCCTCGGGCGCGGGCCTTGCGATTTTGCTGACGCTCGTGGTCTTTTCGGGTCTCAGTGCGTACCTTCCACTATTTGCCGCGGTCGGTGGGGCACTCGCGTTCTTGCTCGTCTATCTGATTGCATGGCAGGGCGGCACCTCCCCTGTGAGGCTGGTGCTCGCAGGTGTCATCGTGGGTACGGTGTTGAGTTCAGTCCAAACGAGTCTCTTTTTCTTCGCCGATTCCGTAGGAGTGGTCCAGACCGCCATCGCGTGGACGACTGGCTCGCTCACCGGAACGGACTGG
>DASSKS010000157.1:0-4039 GCA_035690245.1 Halococcus sp.
CTCGCGCGGTCGAATCTGGATATGCGAAGCGGCAGCGACTACCGAAAACTCGTGATGCGTTCTGGAAACGACCCGCAGGCGCGCGAGGCGTTGCTCGCAAACCAGCGCGCCCGCGAGGTGATGATGAACGCCGACGCCACAGTGGAGACGCTTGCCGAAATCCTCGACCGTCACGGCAAGGATAGGATTATCGTATTCACCGCACACAACGACCTCGTGTATCGACTCGCGGAACGATTCCTCCTGCCGGCGATTACCCATCAAACGGGTGCAGAGGAACGCCGAGAGATTCTAGAGCGATTTCGGGAGGGAACCTACTCGCGTGTCGTCACGGCGAACGTGCTTGATGAGGGTGTCGATGTCCCCGATGCCAACGTCGCGGTGGTACTTTCGGGCAGTGGCTCCGAACGGGAGTTCACCCAGCGTCTCGGACGGATTTTGCGACCCAAAACCGAAAATCGAGCGCTGCTCTATGAGGTCGTCACCGAGGAGACAGCCGAAGAACGGGTGGCCGAACGACGGCGGTAATGGTCAGTAGCAATTCTGAAAAACAATACTTCGGTGGTGTATTCGATTGGGGAACAGTCGCTCTCGATACCCGTACTCCCATTCCGTATGAACGTTTTAATAGCCGGTATGCGTCATCACGTGGTATGGGATACGTCGTCAAGATGCCGAAATTAGGGTTAGAGATGGAACAAGGGACCTTGCTCGAATGGCACACAGCGGAGGGCGATACCGTCACGGAGGGCGAGACGATTGCCGAAGTCGAATCAGAGAAAAGCATCGGCGAGATTGACGCCCGTGAAGACGGTGTGTTGCGGCTGGCTCATCTCGGAGAGGGCGAGACAGTTCCGCCGGGAACGTCCATCGGCATCGTCGCGGGTGCCGAGGAGGACATCACCGACTTGGAAGCCGAGTTCGAGACCGGAGAGTCCACGGAACCGACCGAAACCACTGAGGACGAAGCCGGAGCAGCAGAATCAGCAGGCGGTACTGAATCCCCGCAGACTGCTTCGGCATCGACGGATGTGAAGGCTTCACCGAAAGCGAAACGCCGTGCCGACGAACTCGATATCGACCTCACAGGAATAGACGGAACGGGACCGCAGGGCGCAATCACCGCCGATGATGTCGAGAACGCTGATACCGCGACGGAAACCCAACCGACGACCGAGCAAGTGAAAGCCTCGCCTCGGGCCGAACGCCGTGCCGACGAACTCGGCGTTGACCTTACGACCGTCGATGGTACAGGACCACAAGGAGCAATCACCGCAGATGATATCGAAGCTGTCGCTGAAACACCGTCCGAGGAACCGCCATCCGAAGGGGCTGCATCTTCCACAACCGGAACCGAACGAGTCACCGCGACTTCCGAGGAGTGGTATCGCACCACAACGCTCGTGACCCACGGCGACGAGGCAGACGTGCTCGCAGAGACCACAGAAATGGCGACGAATGCGTTCGATTTCGACGTGTCTGTGACTGACGTGCTCCTCCTCGCGGTCTCTGCGGCTCTCGGTGACCACCCCGAGTTCAACGCGACGTTCGAAGACGACACACACCACCTCCACGACCGCCAGGACATCGCACTTGCGGTCGATGCCGACGGCGAACTCGTTACATCCGTGCTTCCGGCTGTCGACGAGCGGACGTTCGCCGAACTCGTTGAGGCGGGCCACGGGCAGATGGAGCAGACGGACACGGATGGTATTCCCAGAAAGCGTGCGACGTTCGCGCTTGCGAATGGGGAGCAGTGTGATGACGCACAGAGCCTCGTGACGCCGCCGACGGTCGCCGGATTGGTCACACATTCGCACCAGCGTGCGATTCCCGCCGAGAACGGCGTTTCGTTCCGTCGATATCTCGATTTGTCGCTTGCCTACGACTCGCGTGCCGTCGGGGATAGAAATGTCGAAGCGTTCCTCGATACGCTTCTCGAACGTATCGAGGAGCTACCCGAACTCGTGCTTCGGACCTATCGAGAGGAATGACAGAGACGTGTTTTGTGCCTGCCGACCTGCACAGCAACCGAAATCATGACGGAATCCCGACCAATAGCAAACAGTGCGTTTCAGCAGCCGTTTTCGAGAACACCGGAACGTGCTGCGCGCTCGAACACCGCCTCGAACGAGACGAGCCGCGGTCCTTCCGGTACTGAGCGAAACTCGACGGTTTCATCCGTGAGTTCGAGTTCGCGCTCGCCGTCCGCTCCAACCACGCCGTCGCTCACTTCGACGGTCATCGACTCGTCCGCGGCCAAACGACGGTACTCCTCGATGCCCAGTTGAGTCGTCACACCGGGTGCGACGATTGCGCTAACCGTTCGTGCTGCGGTATCGGCATCTGTGAGACGTAGCGCGATTGCACCCGGTTCGTCGGGGGCCAGCGACCCGAGCGCGCCCGCGACACCGCCCAGACCAATTGCTGCTGGATTCGCCCGCGAGACGATGCCCCCCAGTAACTCATCGGGGTCGAGCAGTGCGCGGGTTCCAATAAATGACCTATCCGAGAGTTCGACCGCCGCCAGCCCGGTTACTGAACCCGATTCGGTCCGGGCTTCGACCATTTCGTGACGGTAGGTCACTTCTCCGATGTCGATTTCACCTGTGCCGACGAGCGCGGCGGCAGCCCCGGCAACGGTGCCATCGACCGCCGAGGGGACGACATTGTTCGTCCCCGTTGAAACCGATAGTATGGGAAGGTCGCCGCTTTTGAGTGCCGCGTCGCGGGTCGTTCCATCGCCGCCAAGCACGACAAGCGCATCCGCCGATTCACGGAATCGTTCGGCTGCCTGCCGGGTGTCAGCCGCCGACTCCGTTGGCGAGAAATCGAGTACGTCCGCAGAAACGCTCTCAGGGGCGTTTTCGACCACGCTTGCGGCAATGCCAGTCGTGTCGGGCATCAAGGTCGCATCCGGTGGGTCAGGGAGAACCGTGAGTCCATCGAGGACACATTCGGCGACGCGACGCTTCGCGTAGTTGTCCACCACACTCGCGCCGCCGGTCAAGCGTCGAATATCGCGCCCGGCGGCCGGATTGACGATGACGCCGATGTGGGACACAGTGGGTTAGACGATTCGTTCGATGGCGTTACGAACGTCGTCCCCGTCAGGGAGGACTTCGCTTTCGAGTGCCGGACTGAACGGCATATGAGTGTCCGGCACGCCGACGCGCTGAATCGGCGCATCGAGGCTGTAGAAGGCGTTTTCGACCGCGCGCGACACCACCTCTGCCTGTGTGCCATACGAAAGCGGACTCTCGTCGGCGACGACCAGTCTTCCCGTCTTATCGAGGCTCTCGACGATGGTATCGGTGTCGAGCGGGTAGAGCGAGCGGAGGTCGATGACCTCGACATCGGTTTCGCCCGCTAGTTCGTCGGCGACAGACAGCGATTCGCCGACGAGCCGTTGGGTTGCCACCACAGTTATATCCTCACCCTCGCGCTCGACGCTTGCCTCGCCCAGCGGAATCGTGAAGTCTTCATCCGTTGGGACTTCTCCCGACTGCTCGTATATCATCTTGTTCTCGAAGAAGAACACCGGGTCGTCCGAACGGATGGCCGACTTCAGGAGACCTTTCGCGGCTTCGGGCGTGCCGGGCGTCACGGCCATGAGTCCGGGGAAGTGGGCAATCCACGTATGCACCGTTCCAGAGTGCTGGCTCGCCGCGCCCATGCCGCCGCCCTCGGTGGCGCGAACAGTAATAGGCATCTCGATTTTGCCCCCAAACATATAGCGCATCTTCGCCATCTGGTTCATGATTTGTTCCATTGATACACCGATGAAATCAGAAAACATGAGTTCTGGAACAGGTCGAAGTCCGGTCGCCGCCGCACCCGTCGCCGCACCGATGTACCCCGCCTCCGAGATGGGCGTATCGCGCACGCGCTCCGGGCCGAACTCGTTGTGGAGGTCGCCGGTTACGTCGAGGACGCCCTCCATAACGCCGATGTCCTCGCCCATGAGGAGCACGTCGTCGTCGCGGCGCATCTCCTCGCGCAGCGCCTCTCGGATGGCCTCCCGGACGGTCATCGTCTG
>DASSKS010000158.1:0-2929 GCA_035690245.1 Halococcus sp.
GGTTTGAGGTCGGTCGAGATAGCAGCGTTTACATTGTCCGCCGATGAGTCGAAGCCATGAAGCGCATCATCGAAACCGACGACGCACCCGCGGCGGTCGGCGCATATAGTCAGGCCACTTCAACCGGGTCACTCGTCTTCACCGCCGGACAGATTCCGTTCACTCCCGATGGTGAATCGAAGGCTGACGCCTCGATTGCCGAACAGACCGAACTCGCACTCGACAATGTGACGGCGGTGCTCGATGAGGCCGGTGCCGATTTGACGGATGTACTGAAAACCACGGTGTTCCTCGCGGATATCGAGGATTTCGAGGAGATGAACGACGTATACGCGAGTTATTTCGAGGAGGAACCGCCCGCCCGGAGCGCGGTGCAGGCCGGTGCGCTCCCGAAGGGTGTCGGTGTCGAAATCGAAGCGATTGCGACGGTTGAATGACGACTCGCTACGACAAGCTCGTCCGCAATCGAATCCCGGAACGCATCGAAGAAAACGACGAAACCGCGGTCACGCACGTTGCGAACGACGACGAATACGAGCGTCGGCTACGCGAAAAACTCAGAGAAGAGACCGAGGAATTTCGAGCCAGCGGCGACCTCGAAGAACTCGCGGACGTTCTGGAAGTGGTATCCGCCATCTGTGCCGCACAGAACATCGACCGTGACACGCTGGAACAACGACGCCGGGAAAAAGCCGACACGAGAGGGACGTTCTCCAATCGAATCGTGCTGGAGCACGTCGAGTAGTGCGCCCGCGCGCCCAGTCGAGCCTGCTGTGGGGAACGGTTGCGGCACTCGTTTTCTTGGTGCTCGCACAGGGTTATGAACTACTCTTCGCGTCGGGAATCGGTCTGCTCACAAAATTCGGTATCGCGGTCGTTGCCTTTGTCTGTGCCACTGGAGCGAGTTACGTCTTCGATAGCTGGTTGGAACGGAGCGAAAGGTCTTAACCGCGGACTCCGGTAGGTTCAGGCGAGCCGGGATGGCCGAGTGGTAAGGCGCACGCCTGGAAAGCGTGTTCCCTTTGGGATCCGGGGTTCAAATCCCCGTCCCGGCGTTCTCGTGAACGAAGGTGAGGGTGTAAATCGCCAACGCGGGGATTTGAGCAGGGAGTGGGAGGTGAGCGAGCAGTAGGAGGTGCGAGCGAAGCGAGTACCTCCAGATGCGAACGGCGAGCGGAGCGAGCCGTGAGTAGCGAGCGAACGGGAACGACCGTGTTTCAAATCCCCGTCCCGGCGTATTATCCCCGCTAAAAAGACGAATGTATAGTTTAACGCCGTTCTCGCCGACGGACCACAGCCTTCATTCACCAGCCTGTACGAACCCACACGATGACCGACACACAGGTCCGGGCGAACTACGCGCTGCTCGACTTCCAAGAACACCTCGGCGAGCGTTCGGACGGACTCGGCGTTCCGTGGGCCGAATTCGTCGGCAACCACCGTTCGTCAAAACAGGAGTTCACCGTACCCACCGGCCCAGTTTCCGAACCGTATCTCGAATGCCAGATGTTCGACGTGGGTGAGTACGGCCACGAAATCGTGGTCAATGGCGACGAACTCACGGGATTCGACATCCCTCCGGCATCGGGCTGGCAGTACTGGATGGACACCATCACCGGCCCGGAACTCGAAGAAGGCGAGAACACGGTTCAGTTCGTCCGCGATAGGAGTACGGACGACGATTTCGTGGTCGGTTCCGTCATCATCCACTGGAAAGAACCAGTGTGATACTGGTTTCATCCACCATTTAAAACACCTACCGTCTCCGCTCGAACGACGATGAACCCATTGTTATCATCCACCAATCGAACAGAACACAACCGCTAAGTCTGTTGGTTTTCTCGGAGTTGTTTTTCCCATCTGTCGAGCGCACCGCGCACTGAATGGCTGGATTTATATAGAAGCACATTCAATCATTCCGTGAATCATGAGTCAGCGAATGCAGGGACAGCCCATGATAATCATGGGCGACGACGCACAGCGCGTCAAGGACCGCGACGCACAGTCACACAACATCAATGCAGCACGAGCAGTGGCGGATTCGGTCCGCTCGACGCTCGGCCCCAAAGGGATGGACAAGATGCTCGTCTCCTCGATGGGCGACGTGACCGTCACGAACGACGGCGTCACCATCCTCACCGAGATGGACATCAACAACCCCACGGCAGAGATGATCGTCGAGGTCGCAGAAACCCAAGAGGACGAGGCCGGCGACGGCACGACGACGGCGGTCGCCGTTGCGGGCGAACTCCTGAAGAACGCAGAGGACCTCATCGAGCAGGACATCCACCCGACGGCAATCATCCGGGGCTTCCAGATGGCTTCGGATAAGGCCCGCGAGGAAATCGGCGATGTCGCAGAACAGGTCGAAGCCGACGACACGGAGAGGATTAAAAAGGTCGCAGAGACCTCGATGACCGGCAAGGGTGCTGAATTGAACAAAGAACAACTCGCCGACCTCATCGTCGAGGCCGTTCAAAATGTGACCGTCGAGAACGAGGCGGGCGAGAACGTCGTCGATCTGGAGTTCGTCAACATCGAAACCCAAACTGGTCGTTCGGCGGGCGACTCCGAACTCCTCTCGGGAGCGGTCATCAGCAAAGACCCGGTTCACGACACCATGCCCACGGATGTCGAGGACGCCTCCGTCCTTCTGCTGAGCGAAGCCATCGAAGTCGAGGAGGCGAACGTCGATTCGCAGGTCAGCCTTTCAGACCCCGACCAGCTCCAGCAGTTCTTGGACCAAGAAGACGAGCAGTTGAAAGGGAAGGTCGAACAAATCAAGGATACCGGCGCAGATGTGGTCTTCTGTCAGAAGGGCATCGACGACCTCGCCCAGCACTACCTCGCAAAGGAGGGCATTCTGGCGATTCGGCGCGCGAAAAAGAGCGATATCGAGTTCCTCAAAGAGGTTCTCGGTGCGAACATC
>DASSKS010000159.1:0-3150 GCA_035690245.1 Halococcus sp.
ATCATTCTCGTCAACGATGTCATCGAACGTCTCCACGACCCGGAGGAGGGAGAGGAGGCGACGGGTTAACTGCCGTTTTCGTCGACGCCCATCGCCGAAAATAGCTTTCTCCTGATGGCTTTCTCGGTGAGCCGAAGCAGCGTCTCGCGGTTGTCGTCGTTCGTTTCGATACCCGTGAAGATGCCCAATGGAATAGTGACTGTCGCATCTGTTGAGTGACCGACGGTTTCGCCAGCCTCGGAAAATGCCTCCTCCAAGAGGTCCCTGATGTTGAGCCGGATGTCCTTCGAGCGCGCAGACAGCGTGATTTGCTCGTCATCGATGGCGAAGACGGCTGTCGTGGTCACTCCCTCTAAATTCAACAGATGCTGGGCGGCCTGTGCGAGTGCGTCGCGGTCGTGGATGAATCCAGCACTCGAAATCAGATACGAGCCGTTGACCTCACGGTTTCGAATGGCCTCTGCGAGCACATCCAAGGTCTCGGGCGACATCGACGGGGATTCGACCTGTTCTAAGGTGTCGTGATTGGCGAAGGGATAGAGATACGACGCGGCAGTCAGGTCAGCAGGCGTGGTATCGCGCCGGAAATCCAGGGTTTCTGCTCGAATTCCGTATAGCAGGGCGGTCGCAACGGTTTCGTCCAGACTCAACTCGAACTCCTGGACGTATTTGGTGAGAATCGTCGAGGTCGAGGAGACGTTCGCGCGCACATCCACGAACGCCGCGTCGTAGTCGTCCTCCGGTTCGTGGTGGTCGATGAGAACATCGATAGGGCGTTCGATTTCGCGTTCCATCGACTGGGCGTGGTCGACGAGCGCGAGCGTGTCGTAGCACTCGAAATCGACCTCGGCGCGCGCGAGGAGTTCGACCCCGATGAGATTGACGAACGCGCGGTCCTCTTGGTGGCCGATTTCGCCGTCGTAGAGGATGTCTGCCTCGATATCGCGGGATTCAGCGATGGCTTTGAGCGCGACCGCGCTCGCAATCGAATCGGGTCCGGGATTGTCGTTTGCGAGGATAGCGAGTCTCTCATCAGTTCCATCGAGAACATCCGCGAGCTGGCCGGCTTTGTGTTCGAGTTCGCCGGTTTCGAGCGCGCGCAGGGCAGCGTCAGCGATGACTTTCGAGGGGTTGATGACGGCGTCCGCGCCGGTCTCTCTGAGTTCGTCGGCGGTGACCGGGTCGGATGCCCGCGCGATGACGAACTGCTCGTTACCGCGTGCCCGGACGTTCTCGACGGCAGCCTCGTTCGCCTCGATGTCCGTCGAGAGAATCAGGAGGACATCCCTATCTTCGACTGCTTCTGGAACCGATTCGTCGCTGATGTCCGCGGTTTTGGCGTTCAAATCCTGGTCACGCAAGGCTTCGACGCGCCCGGCGTCGATGTCGATAATGAACACGTCCTTGCCTTCATCGACGAGTTCCTCGGCGACGGCATATCCCACGCTCCCACAGCCCAAAATCGCATATGTGGACATCGAAGCCATCGTGATGCCGGTACTCATTCTTTCCTCTCTGTGGTGTGGCTACTTATAATCTCCACGTTCTCAACCAGCGTACAGGCCGAGCGCACGAAATACGCGAACGAAAGCGAACGAAAGCCTACGACTCGACGCAAACGAGCGCAAACACAAAATCTATAGACGCGAGGCGGCCATCTCCGGTATGAGCAGAACGGCCGCAACCACCGCTCCAGAACTCGATTTCGGTGCCAATGGATTGTGCACGGTCGTCGCCCAAGAAACGGACACCCGCGAAGTCCTGATGGTCGCTCACGCCTCGCCGGAGGCCGTAGAACGCACCCGCGAAACCGGACTGGCCCACTACTACTCGCGCAGCCGCGAGGAACTCTGGCAGAAAGGCGAATCGAGCGGACACGTCCAACACGTCAAAGATATGAGGGTTGACTGCGACGGCGATTCACTCTTGTATCTCGTCTCACAGGAGGGCGGGGCCTGCCACATGGGCTATGAGAGCTGTTTCTACCGTACCATCGACGGCGACATCGTCGGCGAAAAAGTCTTCGACCCCGATGCAGTCTATGAGTGAGAGCATACCCGAACCCGCGGGCGACCACATCGCGGAGCTATCGAGCGCTCACGCGGATTACGAGGAGGCAGCCGAGCGGGTTACAGAACGCGGCGAGCGCGAACTCAGAAACCTCGCTGATGCCTACGACCGGGCAACGACACTGCTCGATAAATATGAGAGTCGTGCGACCGGCACGGGCGATTTCGAGGGGTTCATCGAGTTTCAAGAGTCGTTCGAGAGGTTTGTCGAAGGACTCGATGAGGACCTCCCCCACCGCGAGGCGTTCGAGAAGGCGAACGAGTGCTTCGACAAACGCCGGCTTTCGGAGAGTGATTTCGCCGCCGCCCGCAACACACTCTCGCCCGTTGCGGAACTCACGGACCTACTCACAGAGCGCGAGACGAGGAGGGAGCACTACCGCGAAACGCGCCGGCGCGTTGTGGCCCGCCGAGACGAGTTAGACGAACGAATCGAGGAGCTACAACGACTTCGTGCGCTCGGCAACGCAGACCTCAACGCTCCTGTCGGGGACCTCCGCGAACCAATCGAGGCGTACAACGAGCGCGTCGCTGCCGCGTTTCGAAGCTTTCGACACGAGGCGAGCGTCCGCGAGGTGTTGGGATTCGTGATAACCACCAAACACTATCCCCTCGTCTCGTTTCGTTTCCCGCCAACAGACCTCGTAGAGTACGCAGCACAAAACGCGGTGGGAACCGAAACGCTCCCGAAACTGCTTGACTACGCGGACTACTCACAATCGAAGCTCTCACATTATGTCGATAATCCAGAGAAATTGAAGCGAAACGTCGCCGTCCACCGGAGTTATCTCGATGGTCTTGACGCCCAGCCGCTCGTGGTCGGGTGGCCGCCACCGTCCGCAGACGAACTCCAGTTTCGCATACGCGAACTGATTTCGGTCGTCGGTCGGTTCGCACCCGCAGAGATAGTCACGAAACTCCGAAAAATCCGCGCGTTGGCCCGAAACGAGCGCTACGAACGCCTCCGCCGTGCTTCCGAGGCGCGTGCTGCACTCACCGCAGACGAACGCACCCGTCTCGCCGAGGGAGCGGTCGAAACCGACCTCGAACGCGCACGCACAGAGCGCGACAGGCTCCACGA
>DASSKS010000160.1:0-7238 GCA_035690245.1 Halococcus sp.
GATTCTCGGCATCTTTCTGCCGTTCGAGCTGATTGACTGGCTCTTTACCATCCAACCGCCCGAAACCGGCTGGTATCTATACACCCCACTGTCGATTCAACTCCCGAATCCACAGATAGACTTCTTCTTACTGGGCCTGCATCTGAGTGGGATTGCGACGGTTGTCGCCTCGATTAATTTCATTATTACTGTGTTCGCAGAAAAAGGTGATGGGGTGACGTGGGCGGACATCGACCTGTTCACGTGGGCGATGGTGGTGACATCCGGGCTTGCGATGTTCGCCTTCTCGATACTCGGCAGCGCGCTCATTATGTTGCTGTTAGACCGGAACTTCGGGACGACCTTCTTCACTACAGGGGGTGGTGGACCGATTCTCTGGCAACACATCTTCTGGTTTTGGGGCCACCCGGAGGTGTACATCATCGTCTTACCGGGCTTCGGGCTGATGAGTACAATACTACCGAAGTTTTCGGGCCGAACGGTGTTCGGTCGCCAGTTCATCATCTATTCTACCTTTGCTATCGGGGTGCTTTCGTTTGGGGTGTGGGCACACCATATGTTTACGACCGGTATCGACCCGCGCATCCGCGCGAGTTTCATGGCCGTCTCGCTCGCCATCGCCATTCCGAGTGCAATCAAGGAGTTCAACTGGATTACGACCATCTGGCAGGGTCGCGTTCGCCTGACCGCGCCGATGTTGCTGTGTGTGGGGGGCTTGAGTACGTTTGTCATTGGCGGCATCACGGGGGTGTTTTTAGCCGCCATTCCCGTGGATATCCTCTATCACGACACCTACTACATCGTGGGACACTTCCACATGATTTTGATGGGAATTATTCCATTTATGATGATGGCGGCGAGTTATTACTGGTACCCGGTCATTACCGGGAAGATGTACGACCAGCGCCTCGCCAAATTGCAGGCCGTGCTCATGGTCGTTGGCGTGTTCATCACGTTCGGGGCAATGCTCATTACTGGAGCGCTCGGGCTACCGCGACGGTATGCGAGCTATCCCGTCGAGTTCACCGGACTGATGCAGATCACCACGGTCGGGGCCTACATCCTCGGATTTAGCACACTGATGTGGCTCTGGAACATGATTAAATCGTACTTCGGCGGGCCGAGAGTCAGAGAGGCCGATGTCTGGAACTTAAAGGAGGTCGGCCAGTTCACCCGCGAGTGGCAGTGGTTCGAAGACCGCCTCGACGAACGCTATGCGACCGACGGCGGTGAGCCGAACGAAGTGAGGCGAACAACGGCAGACGGAACATCTGCCGGAAGCGAGTCTTCAGGAAGTGGTGAACGAACGGGAGAACACAGTAGTGACAGGAGCGAGAAGACGGACCAATGAGCGGCGACAACGACGAATTTGAGGGCGAGAACGAAAAAAGCGTCCGTGAGCACTTCGCGCCGGCCGCACAGAGCCTGAAGCGAACGGTAACGAGTCACTCGATGCAGATGTATGCGGTTTCGTTTCTCGGCATCGTCATCCTCTCTGCGAGCATCGGCTGGCTCACCATCGGCGGCTATGCGACGTTTCAAGAGGACTTCGGTCTCTGTGGAAACCCGTTCATCGAAGTCCATCCGGTGGGACCCACAGAGGAGTTGACCGCCGGTGAAGAACTCCCGAACCTCCAGCGCATCAGATACGAGGAGTTGACGCCGGACGAACAGTCGTCGTTTCTCACGGCACTCCATAGCGTGAACAACGAAGAGGAGTTCGAGGGCAACGTAGAGCACCTCTCTGAGTTTCGAAACGGCGCGGTCGTTCTTTATCAGGGTAAAGAGAACTACGTGGTAGTCAGTTCGCTGAACGAGTGCGTTCCAGTGGGGTGGTATGTCCTCCCGCTCAGCATCATCGGAACGATAGTCGGCACAGGGCTGTACGTCGCGCCCGGCTTCTGGAGACGACGGAATAACCACCAATGACTGACTACGATATACACCGACCGAGTTTTTCGGGCACGAAGAAAACAGAATGGGAGTTCCCAACGGAAGACCAATTCAACACCGACAACCCCGCGGAGGCCGCAGACCGCTTTTTGTTGTCGGCGTCTGGATTCGACGACCCGGACTCGTTCGACGATTTGCAACTCCCGGTGGTCGATAGCTTCGGATATCTCAACATCAATGGACTCTGGGCCGCCCGGAGCGGACCGTACAGCGTCGAGCGCGTCGAGGGCATCGACGAGGAGACCAAAGCAGCACTGAGAGAGTTAATTGACGACCTCGGCACGGAGAACTTCGAGGAGTTCCAAGACGTGACCGTGACGGAATCCGAGTGGAAAGAGACCACGAGGGGACGCCTTGCGAACCTGTTGGATGGGCTGGTAGAACGGCTTGTCCGCTCTGCACAGCCTGCATACTCCGCACACGGTGCCGTCATCGGTCTCGTGTTCCTCGCCGGTGTCGCTCTCTGCCATCGCCAGTCCCGAACCCACCGATGACCGACCCTACCGACACCCAAGACGAACCCGCATCCCGCAGTTCCCTCCTGAATGGCGAGGGGGGACCAACGCTGCGGAGCCTTTCGCGCCGCCGGGCGCTCGCTGCGATTGCCGCCGCCGGCAACGTTTCTCTTGCAGGCTGTCTCTCGTTCGATGCCACGGGTCTCTCTATTGGTCCCTCCATCAGGACCTCTGGGTTGGCGCACTCGCCCGTGTTCAAGGCCGTCGAAGCGGCAGAGACGTTCAGCGTTGGCGGCAATCAGCTGACCGTAAGCGTCTATTTGAAACCCGCAGCACACGACCGCTTCGGCATCAAAGAACTCGAAGTGCTGGCCGCGGGTGACAGACCGTTTTCGGCCGCCGATGCCGACACGCCGCCCGGCCCGTTCCAAACGGGAATGAATGTCCCACTGGAAGTGCCAGTTGACCAACCCGCGACCATCACCGCACTGAACGAAAACAAAACCACCGTCGAGAGCATCCGCGTGTGGAACGATGCGACGACCATCCTCGCGGGGCTAGGCGCGAAATCGAAATCCCACCAGACGAGAATCAATCACCTCACAATGCCTGCGAAAATACTCACGAACGGATTCGAGACACGACAGACACAGTTTTCGACCGATGCCTGGATGACCGGAAAAATTAAGAACACGGCGAAGGACGGCGAGTTAATCTACCTCCTCGCGGAGGCGGTCTTTCGGGATGATGCGGGACAGGTAATCGACAGGAGCGCCGAAAGCATCGAGGGGCTGTCTGCGGGCGAGGTGTGGGAGGCGGTCGTTCCGTACTACGGCGATGCGACGAACGCTACTCGGGGGACGCTCACCGTCTCCGAATCCATCGCCGGCAGGAGTCCGATTCCACCCACAAACGTCACCGTCGTCGAGGAGAGCCTCGAACAGCCAGACGAAGCGGAGTTGGAGCCACCGAAAGTCGTCGGCGAGGTGCGAAACACCGGCACCACCCAACTGCCGTTCCTCGAAGCCGACGTGAAGTTCTATGCGGAAAACGGCAACGTACTCGGGAGTGCTGCCTCAACCGTCACCGGATTGAACGCCGGAAAAACGTGGTCGTTCGAGGTTCCGTTCGACGCCCACAGCACAGAACGAGCAGCGCGCGTCGCGGAGTACGACCTCTCGCTCGTCTCCTGAGCGGTTCGTACTGAGGCGCTACTGAAAGGTGGTGCCGATAATCGCCACGTCAACGCGGGGTTCTGCGTACTCGAAGACGAGTCCGACGACGTACCCATAGAGACACTGGCCAATGAACGTGAGGACGATGAACAGCCAGAAGTTCACAGTGGGGCTGTAAAAGGCGATGGCGAAGCCAGCCCAGCCGATGGCCGCGAAGGTAATTCCACTGACTGCCATCCGCCATCCGGGTAAAAACTGGTGTATCGCGGCGAAGAGAAATGGCCACGTCGTCATGCCGCCACCGACGAAGATGAGGTAGCCAAGGAGCGCGTTGCTCGACCCGATGAGCGGGTTGACGAACCCGGCGAGCGAGGCCATTTCACCGAACTGGGCGGGGTCGAACGCATTGAGAAGGATGGCGATATACAACACGACCGAATCCACGAGCGTGCCGGCACCGCCAGCGATGGCTCCGACGATACCACCAACCACGAGGTTCCGTATGTCCTTTCGTGTTTGGCTCTCGGGTTCGCCCGTTATCCGCTCGATGAGGGATTCGGTATCGGCCATACCGCGGGGTATGGATGCAACCGCAAAAAGCCTACCCGCTCGAACCGGGGATATTCGCCCCGAACCCTTCTGCTTCGAGATGGCAGTAGATACTTGTGCGTGCTGCCCGACGTAGATTTCAATGAAACACAGACACGTTGTAGGACTGCTTCTCGTGGCGTTTCTGGCGATGGCCGTCGAACCGGCGGCGGCACAGTCGATAAACAAGGACCTGATTCAAAGCCTGAATCGCCAGTTGCTCTACGTCGCCGCGCCGCTTGCGATACTCGTCGAAGTCATCCTGTTCTATGCGGTCTGGCGTCACCACGACAACGACAACCCCACGCCGACGCGCGAGAACACCCAACTCGAAATCGCGTGGACGATTGCGACCGCGATAATCCTCCTCTTTGTGGGATTTGCGTCGTACAACGTGCTCACGAACCCCTACATCTCTCCCTCGTATGGCACACAGAACACACAGGCGGCTATCTCGAACCCACACCTCCAAGGCGCAATCATGCCACAGGACGAAGACGCCGTCGTCGTGGATGTGGTTGCCTACCAGTGGGGCTGGGATTTCTCCTATCCCGAAGAAAACGTCACGACACAGAATGTAACCGTTGTGCCGACCAATACCGACGTCTATTTCCATCTCACTTCTCGGGAAGTCATCCACTCCTTTCACGTCCCGAGACTCGGACTCAAACAGGACACCTATCCCGGACAGTACAACACGATTCACACGAACGTCACACAGCCCGGAACATACAGGGTGTACTGCTCTGAGTTCTGTGGCGCAGGCCACTCGCGGATGTACGCAAACCTCACCGCCGTTTCCCCACAGAAATACCAGCAGTGGCTCAGAGAGCAACGACGCATCCAGAACGGCACCCCACCATCAATCAACGCGACGAGTCCGAACAGTTCGCAAATCCTGAAAAACACGGAACTCCGCACCGTCAATCCCGCCCTCGGCTGAGTGAGACACCCCTACTGGAAGGGAACCGTCGTTATCGACGAGGTCCAGTAGATAATCGTGACGAGGATGAGCCAAACAATGTCCACGAAGTGCCAATAAAATGAGACGGTGACTATCGACGTATCGCGCTCGTCGGAGTACTGACCGAACAATCCACGGATGAGGAGGATGGCGAGCAGTATCGTCCCGAGCGTGACGTGCAGACCGTGTAATCCAACCAGTGGGAAGAAGGCACTGCCAAAGACACCACTTGAGAGCGTGAACCCGTCTTCGATGATGAACCCGTAGAACTCGAACACTTGTCCGAGGACGAACAACACGCCGAGGACGAGCGTCGAGGCGAGCAGGCTGAGAAATCGCGTTCGGTTTCCGTCTTCGAGCGCCTTGTGTGCGAAGTGCATCGTGAAACTACTCAGCACCAACGCGACCGTGTTCACGAGCAACACCGGACTCAGGAGTCCGGGGAGGTTTGCAGGCGGCCAGCCACCGCCTCGAATGGCGACGTAGTAGATGAACCCGCCCGAGAACGTGGCGACGTCAGTGGTGAGAAAGAGCAACATTCCCCCACGGAGCGCGCGCGGTTTGCGTTTGCTCACACTGCGCGGCCAGTAGTCGATGACGAAGGCGTGATAGAGCCACCCAAAGAGTCCACCGAGAAACGTGAACGCGCCCGCGAAGAACACGATGGGACCGACTATCGGGGAGATGACCGCAATGCCGCCGTTGCCGAAGAAGTACAACCCGGCCCCCATATAGATGCCGAAGATACCGAGCATACACATGATTGGCCACCACGTCGATTCGCTCTTTCCGGTCGGGAAGTCCGCGCCGGCGGGTGGCTCTTGACCCTCCGATTGCTCGACAGCCTCGTTCGTCGTACCCATAGGCCGTGATTGAGTGGGACCGATAAAAACACCGTGCCTGCTATCGGTTGACTGGCTCGTGGATGCTGTTGGTTACAGCGCTCGATTACGAGGAGTGTTCTTCTGGGACAGGCGAATCCATCCCGAGAGGCAAGAACAGCGAGACGAAGATACCGACGCCATAGACCATCGCCAAGGACGGAACGACCGTCGTGAGACCCTCGAAGTACGTGATTTCGATACCGACCAGAATCGGGAAGAAAACAGCGAGCAGCCGCGCAATGGTATAGATGGTTCCGAGCGCCACCCCGCGGCCCGCCCGCGGGAATAGCTCTGGCAGATAGACGGCGAACCAGCCCAACTGGCCGACCGAGAAGTAGCCAAAGACCGCCACGAACACCAAGAGGAGATACGGCGTGCGCAGGAGTAAAAACAGCACCTGTACGGCTGCGCCCGCGCCGATGAGCATGAACATCAGTGAGCCGATGCGCCCGATGCGGTCGGTGATGGGTTCGACCGTGAGACAGCCGACGATTGCCCCGATACCGTAGACAACGCCCGCAACCGCCGCCCAGCGAATCGGCTGGGCCAATCCAGCGTCCGTGGCGATGCTGCTCGCGTAGATGGGAATCCACGCGGCGATGCCCCACCAGCCCGCAATCGAGGCGAACAACGTCACGACACACACCACGATTCGCCCGCGGAGTGAGCTACTCCCGAAGATGCCAGAAAGCGTTATTGGGGTAGGTTCTGCTCCCGAGTCGCGTTCTTCGGCTCTTTGTTCTGGGGGTTCTGCGCGTCGGCGCAGATAGAGGGTGAATATCATCGGCACGACGCCAATAATGAATAAGTATCGCCACGCGCCCGCTCCGAGGGAGCCTGAGAGCAGTTGTGGGTCGAGCGTCTGGATGACGAACCACGCGACCGATGCGAGGAGGATGCCGAAGCCGAAGCCGGCGTAAACGGAGCCGCCACCGCGGGCGTGTCGGCCATCCGTGTGTGTCTCAGCGAGGAAGACGCTTTCTCCTTCGCCCGCGCTGCCGAGCATCACGCCCGTGAGAAAGCGAAGGCTGACGAACACGAGATACGTCCCGCTGAACGCCGTAAGCAGGGTGAAAATCCCATAGCCGAGCACAGAGTACGTCGCCGTGTTTCGCCGCCCGATGAACCGGACGGTGAGTCCGCGCAGCACTCCTCCGACACCCCAGCCGAAGAGTGTTGCAGCCAGCACTATCCCTGCATAAAAATACAGCGACGAGGC